>NZ_JANCPG010000008.1:0-87184 GCF_024295905.1 Streptococcus sp. CF7_Ac1-12
ATTCCGCAATTTGATTTAAGTTTACTTCTGCAACTGTGTCATTACCAAACATAGAGATAATCATTTTTACTTTATTGTTATCAATCTCTGTAATCTTACCAGTATAATCTGCAAAAGCACCATCAATAATACGTACAGTTTGACCAACTTCGACATCAATATCAAACTCTTGTACAGTTTGTCCCATAGAAACCAAGATATCACGGATTTCTTGTTCCAATAATGGAGTTGGTTTTGATCTATTTCCGTGAGATCCGACGAAGCCTGTAACGTTTGGTGTGTTTCGAACAACAAACCAAGCTTCATCTGTCATGACCATTTCTACAAGAACATAACCTGGAAAGCGATTTTCTTCTACTTCTTTTCTCTTTCCATTTTTTTCAACTTGCACTGTTTGTGTTGGAATTTCAACACGTAAAATATTATCCAACATATTGTAGGTTTGTGCACGTTGTAATAGATTTTCTTTTACCTTATTTTCATAACCAGAATAAGTTTGTAAGACAAACCATCCTTTATCAAAACTATCCATGATACTTCCTTTCATAATAGAAGACTTTTAGCGGGAATAACTCCACAGTTCTTCTAAAAAATGTTAATAAATCGAATCAAACCTGAAACAATCAACTGGTCAAAAATATAAATAATCACAACAAAGAAAGCAGTGTATTCCATGATAGAACGAAAATCTCTCCAGCTTTCCTTGCGAGTTGGCCATGTTGTGTCTTTAAGAAGTCTAAAAATATCTCCAATAAAACGCATCGCTCTCTCCTATCTCGTTTCTCTGTGTGTAGTATACTTACCACAATGTTTACAAAATTTATTTACTTCTAGTCGTGTTGGCTTGGGGTTTCCACTGATCTTGATTGAATAGTTTCTAGAACCACAAACCGCACAAGCTAGGCTTGCTTTTTTTAGTGCCATAACGCCTCCATCTTATCTATTATAACAAGAAAGCTAGGCTTTGACAAGCATCTTAACGAAATAGATTGACTACCGAATCCCATATTGTTTGTGCTTTTTCCTTAATTTTAGCATCTGATATAGCACGACTCGCCTCATCTACCAGATTTTGTGCACGACTTCTAATATCAGAAATGGTATCATCCGTCTGATTGGTTTCGTTACTCTGTACTTGATTACTTGTATTGGCTGGTGCAATTCCATTTTGCTTATAAGCATTTTCAACTGTAAAGGTACTTCCTGGCGTATAAGGTAAAATTGTATTTGCAATGTTTCTAAAGACATGGGCTGCACCGTTTGAAGTAGATCCTGCTAGATAGTGGCTTTCATCAGTGGTAGGGAAACCAAGCCAGTGACTAATCACCACATCCGGAGTATAACCAATTACCCACTGGTCACTTGTATATACCGGATTAAAAACTGCTTCAGTTGTACCAGTTTTTCCTGCCATGACATAGTCTGCAGGTGATGAACTAATACCTGTTCCGTTTGTAAATGTTCCCAACATCATACTGGTCATCTTGTCAGCTACAGATTTATCAATCACCCGTTTTTGTGAATTTTTATAGCTCGCAATGACCTGACCACTAGCATTTTCAATTCTACTAATAAAATGAGCTTCCGGCATTAAACCTTCATTTGCAAAGGCAGCATATGCTTGAGCCATTTGAAGAGGGTTGGTTTCAACACCGCTTCCCAAGGCGACACCAAGAACACGATCGACCTTTTCCATGTTTAGTCCGAATTTTTCGCCCGCCTCAAAAGCCTTATCAACGCCCAAATCATTAACAGTGGCAACAGCAGGCAGATTAAGCGATTCTGCCAAGGCTTGATACATAGGAACTTCTCGACTCGTTTTGATCCCTGCATAGTTATCAACCTTATAGCTGTCATACTGCATGGTATGGTTATCCAACTGCTTATTCAAAGCCCAGCCAGCTTCAACTGCAGGCGTATAAACAACTAAAGGCTTAATTGTAGAACCAGGGCTACGTTTTGATTGAGTTGCATAGTTGAAATTCCGGAATCCAGTTTTATCATTGCCAGCAACCTGACCGACAATTCCACGAACTCCACCTGTTTTCGGTTCAAGAGCTACACTTCCTGATTGAGCAAATGTTCCATCCTCTGCCCTAGGAAATAGCGCTGTATTTTCATAGACAACCTGCATATTTGCTTGATAGTTTTGGTCCAGCTCTGTATAAATGCGGTAGCCATTATTAACAATTTCTTCCTCTGTTAGATTATACTTGGAAATGGCTTCGTTAACCACCGCATCAAAGTAAGAAGGATAGCGGTAATCTGAGATTTTTCCTTCATACTTATCGTGCAATTGCGAAGTCATATCAACTTCTGCAGCTTCGGTTTCTTGGTTTTTATCAATGTAACCCGCTGCAAGCATATTTTGCAAGACAGTATCACGACGATTAGTAGAATCTTCTACAGATTTCAAGGGGTTATACAGTTCCGGTCCTTTGAGCATCCCTGCCAGAGTCGCAGCTTGATCCAGACTCACTTCTGATGCAGAAACTCCAAAGTATTTCTTACTCGCATCTTCTACACCCCACACACCATTTCCAAAATAGGCATTGTTAAGGTACATGGTTAAGATCTGATCCTTACTATATTTTTTTGTTAATTCTAAGGCAAGGAAAAATTCTTTTGCTTTTCTCTCAACAGTTTGATCCTGCGACAGATAGGCATTTTTAGCCAGCTGTTGAGTAATAGTAGAACCACCACCTGAACGACCAGCAGTGACAATCGCCAAGAAGAAACGACCATAGTTAATCCCGTCATTTTTATAAAAAGAACGGTCTTCTGTCGCAATAACGGCATTCTGCAAATTTTTACTTATATCAGTCAATTCAACATAAGTTCCTTTTTGACCAGATAAGGCACCAGCCTCCTTTTCTTCACGGTCAAAAATGATAGTCCGAGTTTTCAAGGCGTTTTGCAAATCGTTAACATTGGTTGACTTAGCTACAGCAAACAAATAGGTTCCAACTAGCAAGCTTGCACTCAAACCTAGTATAAGGACAATCTTTGTTAGATGATAGCGACGCCAGAATTTTCGAATTGGACCTACTTGGGCTAATTTTTTTCGATCACTACGAGAGCGACGTAAGCTAGTAGAATCAGAGTCCTCTAGTTCACTTGTTTCTTTTTTAAAAAGAGAAAGAAATTTCTCGAATAATTTATCTAATTTCATGCGTTTATTTTATCATCTTCATCATAGGAAGACAAGAATTTAGCTATTTCCTATCAAAATAGGTCTTTTTTTGTTACAATATCTGTATGAAATTCACATTTACATTACCAGACTCTCTACCTCAAATGACGGTAAAGCAATTACTTGAGGAACAACTCCTCATCCCTAGAAAAATCCGTCATTTTTTGAGAATCAAGAAACACATTTTGATTAATCAGCGAGAAGTTCATTGGAACGAGACGGTAAATCCTGGAGATATTTGCCAGTTAACTTTTGACAAGGAAGATTATCCCGAAAAAGAAATCCCTTGGGGCAATCCTAACCTCGTTCAAGAGGTTTATCAAGATCAACACTTGATTATTGTCAACAAACCAGAGGGGATGAAAACGCATGGTAATCAGCCAAACGAAATCGCCCTTCTTAACCATGTCAGTGCCTATGTTGGCCAAACCTGCTATGTTGTTCATCGTCTAGACATGGAAACCAGTGGCTTGGTTCTCTTTGCCAAAAATCCTTTTATCCTGCCTATTCTCAATCGCTTACTGGAGAAAAAAGAGATTTCTAGGGAATATTGGGCACAGGTCGACGGACATATCAACAGCAAAGAACTTGTTTTCAAAGACAAAATTGGGCGTGATCGCCATGACCGCAGAAAACGAATAGTTGATACAAAAAATGGGCAATATGCTGAAACGCATGTAAGCAAATTAAAGCAATTCCCAGACAAAACTTCCTTGGTTCGTTGCAAACTAAAGACCGGGCGAACCCATCAGATTCGTGTGCACCTTTCGCATCATAACTTCCCTATTTTAGGCGACCCTCTCTATAATAGTAAATCAAAAACAAGTCGGCTTATGCTCCACGCCTTTCGACTGTCCTTTACCCATCCGCTTACTCTAGAGAAATTAAGCTTCACTACCCTATCAGATACTTTTGAAAAAGAGTTAAAAAAGAATGGATGATAGCGTCATCCATTTTTAAATATTTAAAAAGCAAGACCAGAGGCCTTGCTTTTTTATCGACTCAAGAATTATTTAGCGATTTTTGCGAAGTATTCAAGAGTACGAACAAGTTGTGCAGTGTATGACATTTCGTTGTCGTACCATGATACAACTTTAACCAATTGTTTACCGTCAACGTCAAGAACTTTAGTTTGAGTTGCGTCAAACAATGAACCGTAAGACATACCTAAGATATCTGAAGATACGATTGGATCTTCAGTGTATCCGTATGATTCGTTTGAAGCTGCTTTCATAGCTGCGTTCACTTCGTCAACAGTAACGTTCTTTTCAAGAACTGCTACCAACTCAGTTACAGAACCTGCTGGAACAGGAACACGTTGAGCAGCTCCGTCCAATTTACCGTTCAATTCTGGGATTACAAGACCGATAGCTTTTGCAGCACCAGTTGAGTTAGGAACGATGTTTACAGCACCAGCGCGAGCACGGCGAAGGTCACCACCACGGTGTGGTCCGTCAAGGATCATTTGGTCACCAGTGTAAGCGTGGATAGTAGTCATCAATCCTTCAACAACACCAAAGTTATCTTGAAGAGCTTTAGCCATAGGAGCCAAGCAGTTTGTAGTACATGAAGCACCTGAGATAACTGTTTCAGTACCATCAAGAACGTCGTGGTTAGTGTTGAATACAACTGTTTTAACGTCGTTTCCACCAGGAGCAGTGATAACAACTTTTTTAGCTCCACCAGCGTGCAAGTGTTTTTCAGCAGCTGCTTTCTTAGCAAAGAAACCAGTAGCTTCAAGAACGATTTCTACACCGTCGTTAGCCCAGTCGATTTGTTCTGGATCACGTTCAGCAGAAACTTTGATGAATTTACCGTTAACTTCAAATCCACCTTCTTTAACTTCAACAGTACCGTCGAAACGACCTTGAGTTGTGTCGTATTTCAACAAGTGTGCAAGCATAACTGGATCTGTAAGGTCGTTGATACGAGTAACTTCAACACCTTCTACGTTTTGGATACGACGGAAAGCAAGACGACCGATACGTCCGAAACCGTTAATACCAACTTTAACTACCATTAGTGATTTCCTCCTTATGAAAATCATGAAATTTTTATTGTGAAAAGAGTAACTTGAATCACTACAAATCACCTTTCAACAAACCTATTATATAACTATTTGAGTTGAATTGCAAGTACGGGCATTGTTTTTCTATGTTAGTTTCTTTTTAAGACTATAAATCAAGAACTCCCTTACTATTCATATCGTAGCGATTCTACTGGATCCATTTTACTAATTTTACGCGCTGGGAAGTAGGCTGAGACATAACCAAGTAATAGAGCGAAAACTAGAGTTCCTAAAATAGATAGAAGATTTAATTCAAAAACCTTAGTGATGGATGGGTAAAAGTGACTTACAACCACATTCGCCAAACTTCCCACCCCTTGTGCAACCAAAAATGCCAGCAGCAAGGCGATTCCTACAATCCAGATAGCCTCGTAAATAAAAATCCCTTTGACATCACGATTTTGATAGCCAACTGCCTTCATGACACCTATTTCCTTAGAGCGTTGCATGATATTGATGTAAATGATGATACCAATCATGACCGCTGCTACCACAATAGCTTGTGATGAAAGCACAATCAACAATCCCTGAATGACACGAATAAAAGTAATCACAATATCAAGAACCTTCTGTTGAGAAAGAACAGTATACTTCTTGTTTTTCTGCAATTCTTCTGTTATCGCTTTTGTTTGTGATGGATCTTTGAGTTCCAATATAAAATAAGATACAGCTTTTGTAAATCCAGCTTCTTTCAAAATTGTTTCCATTTGACTAGACGGCATGAAACTGTTACTGTCCTCCATGTCATCTTCATCATTGATCACACGCACAATCTTCGTTTGAAATTGAGCAGTCTTGCTAGCTTCGGCAGCATTTTCTACAATACTTGCTGAGACTGATTTGCCAATAACATCACTAGCTGTCAGATTGTTTCCTGTCTGTTCATTCCAATTTTTTAGTAAACTGCTTGGAATCGTCAACCCCTGTTCATTTGCATCAGTATAGAGGGAACCGGCTAATACTTTGTCCGCCTCATTACTACTAACAGAAATACTTGTATCCTCATAGAGACTCACTACTTGAGCATAAGAAGGCATCGTTTGACTCAGATCCATTTCTTGCCCATCTATAGTAATATTTGACATGGTCATCCCAAAAGGACTCTCCAAATATTTAATAGCTTCTTTTCCAACTGTATCCGTGATATAGTTCTTATCATCTTGGTTCAAAAAGCCTCGTCCAGCATTTTCTGTGTTTAAAGCAATCTGAACTTGAGAAGGAATTTGACCTCCATTCGTATTTTCATCAATCATCGAAATCAATGCATTTCCCAAGCCGAAAGAAATTAAGACTCCTACAAAACCGATTGAGGTTGCTAGCGCAATCAATAAGTTACGCCACTTTCTTTCCAGAAAGTTATTTAAAGAAAGTTTGAATTTGTTTTTCAATGATAATCCTTTATTTTTTGACTTCTTCAACGACTTCACCATCCTTCATTTTGATAATCACATCTGCATATGCAGCAACCTCTGGATTATGGGTTACAATCAATACTGTTTTCCCTGTCTGGGCTAAATTTTTAAATACTTCCAATACCATTTCTTGAGATTGAGAATCCAGTGACCCCGTTGGCTCATCTGCTACAATCATATCAGGCTGATTTACCAAGGCACGCGCGATTGCTACGCGTTGCTTTTGCCCGCCAGAAAGCTGTTTAACATTTTTAGCCATAAAAGGCTCCATTCCTAAGCTACTTAATTGCTCCTTTGCAATCATTGTCATCTCCCTGTCAGATAAATCTTTGACATAGAGAGGTAGCTTGACATTGTCCAAGACAGATTGATGAGGAATGAGGTTGAAGTTTTGAAACACAAATCCAATCTTGTTTTTACGAAATTGAGTTAGTTCAATCTCTGATAAGTCACGGAGAGATTCCCCTTTAAATTCTAAAACTCCTTCATATTGTCTATCTAGACCACTGATGATGTTTAGCAAGCTAGTTTTGCCACAGCCTGACGGCCCGTAAATCGCTGTAATTTTACCTTTTGCAATCTGCAGGTTAATATTTCTTAGAGCCTGCTCTTGATGTTTACCGTCCAAAGTGTAAAACTTTGAAATATTTTTAATGGATAAAATGAACATTCTTTCCCCCTTATTTAAAACTGTTATCGTCATACATCATAATTATAGAAAATCCTTCAAGCTACATCAGCGCAGATTTACCACCCTTTAAGCCTACTACTTAGAACTTTCTCTCTATTCCCTAGTTTGCTTCTGGATGTATATCAAGTAAAATTCATTTTAACAAAAAAGCGACATTTCCCCAATGACAGAAATGTCACTCCTATAAAGCATTTAACAATACCTTTCTAAGTCTTCGCTCCATTCATTATCTAAACTAACGATTAACTGCTCATTGCCAAACATCCTCGCCATCATTTTTGCTTCTTCATACTTTTGTTTGGCTGTTTCATAATCCTTCTGAATATAATATTTCCACTCCACCATCAAGACAATCGGTTGTTTTTGAAAATCTCGTGTTTTTTGCCCTATTTTATTTAAAGTCTCGACTGCCCTCTTAAAATAATGAAGCAACCCCATAATCTCTATACAAGTTAAAGAAGCTAACAAGGAATCTCTAAGCAAGTTAAAGAAGCTAACAAGGAATCTCTAAGCAAGTTCAAACAATCGAACTCTATCTTATCAACCTGAGAACTTAGTTTGTCATGAAAACAAAGAATGGTTTCATGCTCAGATTCTTTTATCTCACCCACATTTAAACCATCCATTAACTGACAGTTGAAATACAGTCTCAATTTCAACAAGTCCTCGGCTTTATATACATCTCTGGATAGTAAGTCTTGAAGACCGTCCTCAATCACACTGCTTCCATATAAGGAATTACTAGTCATTCTCACTGCATCTATTGCTTGAAGGCAATCCACTAGCACTTTCTCATCACGTGGCAAATCATCATAAAAATTCTCAAAAATCTCATCGAAATATTCTTCCTTCTGCTCCTGCAACTCCTTGTCTCCATAGTCAGGATGATGTAAAAGAAAGTATTTTAATTCTTGGTAACGCTTGGGTAATTCCTTATAGTCTGGCATCAAGACATAGGAGGGAATTTCTAGCCTATCTGCAATATATTCTAGTGTTTTTATAGTCGGTCGAAATTCTCCTTTTTCGATTCTCACCAACTGACGCACTGATAATTCAGACTCATCTCCACAAAAAACAGGGCGACTAAGTCCTTTCTCCTCTCTAAGAATCCTCACCTTTTCCCCTAGCTCTTTCATCTCTTACATTTCTCCCTCGCACGATTATAAAAGATTTGATTTTCAAATAAATATATGCGATGATTATACCATTTTTCAAATAGAATTACAAAAAAGAGACAGGAAATTCCTGCCTCTAGGCTGATAACAATTATTTACGGCGTCCTGGTCTTTCTTTGTAGCCATAGTAAGAATCTTCGATGATTTCTTGCATATGGTCAACCATTGGAAGACGTGGGTTTGCAGGTGAACATTGGTCTTCATAAGCAAGGAAGGCCAATTCACGAGAATGTTCTTTCCATTCTTTTTCATCGATTCCTTGTGCTTTGAAGTTCATTTGGATACCTACGCGCTCACCAAGTTCGTAGACAGCTTTTGCGTAAGATTCCACACCTTCTTCTGGAGTAGAAGCTGGAAGTCCAAGCATGCGTGCGATATCTTGGTATTTTTCATCTGCACGGTAGTAGTTGTACTTAGGCCATGTTGCTGTCTTAGCTGGACGTGTACCGTTGTAACGGATAACGTATGGAAGCAAGATAGCATTTGTACGACCGTGGATTGTGTGGAATTGCGCACCAATCTTATGGGCCATTGAGTGAGAAATACCTAGGAAGGCATTGGCAAAGGCCATACCAGCGATTGTTGAAGCGTTATGCATTTTCTCACGTGAGTGGAAGTCTGCGTTCTTAACTGAGCTTTCAAGGTTTTCGAATACAAGTTTAATTGCTTGAAGCGCAAGACCGTCAGTGTAGTCGCTAGCCATTTGTGATACGTAAGCTTCAGTCGCGTGGGTCAATACGTCCATACCAGTGTCCGCAGCAACAAATCCAGGAACTGTCAATACCAAAGCAGGGTCTACGATTGCCACAGTTGGTGTCAATGAGTAGTCAGCGATTGGGTATTTACGGTTGTTTGCTTTATCAGAGATAACAGCAAATGGTGTTACTTCAGATCCTGTACCAGATGTAGTTGGAATCGCGATGAATTTAGTCTTCTTACCAAGCAATGGGAACTTGAAGGCACGTTTACGGATATCCATGAATTTTTGAACAAGGTCACGGAAGTCCACTTCTGGTTGTTCATAGAAGAGCCACATTACTTTAGCAGCATCCATTGGAGATCCACCACCGAGAGCGATGATTGTATCTGGTTTGAAGGCACGCATGATTTCAGTACCACGTTCAACTGTAGTGATATCTGGATCTGGTTCTACATCAGCAAAGATTTGGTAAACAACCTTATTGCGACGAAGGTCAAGTTGTTCGATGATACGATCAAGGAAACCAAGCTCTACCATGGCATGGTCAGTAACGATCATGACACGTTCAACGTCACGACATTTTTGAAGGTATTGAATTGAATCACGTTCAAAGTATGTTTTTGAAGGAAGTTTCATCCATTGCATGTTATTTCTCCGTCTTCCGACTTTTTTGATATTCAAGAGGTTAATGGCACTAACGTTATCCCCAACTGAGTTGCGTCCGTAAGAACCACATCCGAGTGTCAATGATGGCAAGAAGGCATTGTAAACGTCCCCGATACCACCGAAAGTAGAAGGTGAGTTACAGATAACACGAATAGCTTTAACAGCTTTACCAAATTCTTTAGTCAATTCTTCATCGGCTGTGTGGATGGCTGCTGAGTGTCCAAGACCGTTAAATTCAACCATTTGACGAGCCTTAGTAATACCGTCTTCACGGCTTTCAGATTTCAAAACTGCGATAACTGGTGACAATTTTTCACGAGTCAATGGCTCGTTTTCACCAACTTCTTTACATTCAGCAGCAAGAATGTTTGTTCCTTCTGGAACTGTAAATCCTGCTTGTTCTGCAATCCAAGTTGCTGGTTTACCAACGATGTCAGCGTTCAATTTTGCACCAGCACAGTTTTTGCTATTTGCTTTCACGCCGAAGCAGAACTCTTCAAGAAGTGCTTTTTCTTTTTTGTTTACAAAGTAAGTATGATATGATTTGAACTCTGCTACAAATTCATCGTAAATTTCTTTATCAATGATAACCGCTTGTTCAGATGCACAGACCATACCATTGTCAAATGATTTAGACATGACGATATCGTGTGCAGCTTGGCGGATGTTAGCTGATTTTTCAACATAAGCTGGAACGTTTCCGGCACCTACCCCAAGAGCTGGTTTACCACATGAGTATGCAGCTTTAACCATAGCATTACCACCTGTTGCAAGGATTGTTGCAACACCTTCGTGGTTCATAAGGGCACTAGTTGCTTCCATAGATGGTTCAGTAATCCACTGTACACAGTTTTCAGGAGCTCCTGCTTTAATCGCAGCATCACGAACGATTTGAGCTGCGTGAGCTGATGATTCTTGAGCTGATGGGTGGAAGGCAAAGACGATTGGATTACGTGTCTTCAATGAAATCAATGCCTTAAAGATTGCTGTTGATGTTGGGTTTGTTGTTGGAGTGATACCACAAACAACACCAACTGGTTCAGCGATAAGAGTCAAACCTGTTACATCGTCTTCTTCGATAACACCAACTGTTTTAGTGTGGCGCATGTTGTTTACTACGTGTTCACAAGCAAACAAGTTCTTAGTTGCTTTGTCTTCAAATACACCACGTCCTGTTTCTTCATAGGCATGTAGAGCCAATTCTCCGTGGGCATCCAAAGCTGCCACTGACGCTTTAGCTACGATGTAATCGACCTGTTCTTGGTCGAGTTTACGCATTTCCTCAAGAGCAACTAAAGCTTTTTGCACCAAGCCATCGACATGCTTTTCAGCAGCGAGTTTCTTTTCTTCTGGTGTCACAGTTTTTTTATCAGCCATATTTTCCTCCATAGCTTTCAAGGATTGATATCCTTTGTTAATTTTTTCACAAGTTTATTATAACGCATTATTTCAACTTTGTAAACAGTTTCATAAACATTTCACAAAGAATTTTTTATTGTTTGTGAATTTTTTCTCATTTTCTTTACTTATCACGTTTTTTCTTTAGAGTTTGTGAAAATCATTTCAAATATTTTTTATTTCACAAACTTACTTGGAAGAGGGATTTGGAAAGAGATAGATTTTCTAGTAAGCGCTTACTTTTAGGTGCTAACAATACCTCCTTTGATAAGGAGGCTTTATTTTTGTTGAAAAACGCCTTGTTTAAAAGTCCCTTCATAAACAACTTCTTGTTCTGTTGTTAGTTTCCCTTTTCCTTCAGCCTGACCATTTACAAAATCACCTTCGTAGGTCCAGCCTTCTTTAGATTGAAAGGTACCTTTTCCGTTGAAGGCTCCATTGTTGAAACCACCAGTATACTGGTCTCCATTTTGGAAGGTAATGGTACCTTGTCCATTCATTTTACCACGTACAAGACTGCCATCGTAAACAATGGTTCCATTATCAAGCTTTAGAACACCTTTTCCGGGAATATTTAGAAAAAAGACGAGCACAGCACAAAAAACAATCGTAACTACTGCCAAAAGCTCTAAACGTTGACGAGTCAGATAGACACGATACTTTTCGTAAAAATTCTTAAGATTTTCCATCTTCACTCTCCTTCTCTAAACGTTCTAACCATGCTTGACACCCCTCTTGAACACGCTGATAGGTTTCCTCAAAATCTCCTGTATACCAAGGATCTGGAACACTTTCAGATGCAAATGAGTAAATCTTATCTTGACAGTCTACTGGACACATCTGACGTAAGTCAGAAACATTTGAAGCATCCATTCCGATAATATAATCAAAGGCTTCAAAATCTTCCTTACTAATCTGAAGCGATGTTTTGGTTTTGTCGTAAGGAATCTCATACTGTTGAAAAATCCCTTGAGTTCCCTTATGAATCGGATTGCCATGTTCCCAAGAAGAAGTCGCTCGACTTTGGATTTCATAATTATCTGTCATTGATTTCATAACAAACTCAGCCATAGGGCTGCGACAAATATTTCCCAAACAGACAAAGACTAGTTTTTTCATCCCATTTCCTTTCTTTTATAGAAAAACGGGAGTTAGTAATCCCGTCTTATTTTTCAATTGCGCCTTCTAGTGAAGCTGTTTCTTTCAGCGGTAATACGGTCTTGATAGCAGCTAGTTCAAAAGTCAAGTAAACTCCATCTACATCAAGAACAATCGTTCTCTTCTCAGTATCTACTTCATCGACTGTTCCGTAAAGTCCACCGATTGTAATCACTTCATAGCCTTTTTGTAGTTTATTTAAGCTTTCCATACGTTTTTGTGCTTGTTTCTTTTGAGAGCGTTGCATAAAGAACATCAAGGCAAACATCGCTACAAGCATAATTAAAAATGTATAATTTGGATTCATTTTCTTCTCCTTTGTCTTTTACATAGGACTACTATATCAAATTTCAGCTACTTTTACAAGATTGTACCTTGCTTTTCTAGTAAGAAAAACCAGAGCTTGCGCCCTGATTTTTAGGATTATTTCAAGTTTTGAACGACTTTTACAAGATTTTCAACAGTAAAGCCATATTCTGCCAATACTTTTGGTGCTGGAGCAGAGGCTCCGAAGGTATCAATACCAAGAACAGCACCATCTAGTCCAACATATTTGTACCAGTTTTGAGTTGCACCCATTTCGACTGCAACACGACGACGAACTGCATTTGGAAGAATTTCTTCCTTGTAAGCTGCATCTTGTTTATCAAAGACATCTGTAGATGGCATGCTGACTACGCGGACTTTTGCTCCTTGACTAGCCAATTCTTTAGCAGCTGAGACAGCAAGATTAACCTCTGAACCTGTCGCAATCAAGATGGTATCAAAGTCTGCTGCATTTTCATAGACAACATAGGCACCTTTTGCAACCTTGCCAAAGTCTGTTCCCTCTTCGACAGTCAAGTTTTGACGTGTCAAGACAAGGGCAGTTGGTGTTTTCTCACTTGTCACTGCAAGGTACCAAGCTGCTTGAGTTTCACGCGCATCTGCTGGGCGGAAAACATTTAGATTTGGCATAGCACGAAGACCTGCTAAGTGCTCAACTGGTTCATGCGTTGGACCATCTTCCCCGACTGCAATAGAATCGTGGGTAAAGACATAAGTCACAGGAAGCCCTTGCAAGGCTGACAAGCGGACAGCTGCCTTCACATAATCAGAGAAGACGAAGAAGGTTCCACCGTATACACGAAGTCCACCGTGAAGAGCCATCCCGTTCAAGATCGTTCCCATTGCAAATTCACGAACACCAAACTGAATGTTACGGTTCAAGCGATTGGCATCGTCTTGAAGTCCATCAGTCTTGATATAAGTCATGTTTGAGTGAGCAAGGTCAGCTGATCCACCTAGGAAGGTTGGCAATTTAGCAGCTACAACGTTCAAGGCATCCTGGCTTGAATTACGAGTTGCTTGAGAGAAGCCATTTTCTAAGGCTGGGAAGTCTGCTGGAGTCACTTCAACTGGATCACGCCCATCGATGATTGCTTCTACTTCTGCTGCCAGTTCTGGATGAGCTTCTTTATAGTCAGCAACTAATTTTGTCCAAGCTTGATAAGCTGATGCACCACGGTCTGCAACATTTTCTTTGAAATCAGTATATACTTGTTCTGGAATTTCAAATGGTTCATAGTCCCAACCTAGCGCTTGGCGAGTTGCTGCAGTTTCATCTGCTCCAAGAGGAGCACCGTGTACGGCATTAGTTCCTTGTTTGTTTGGAGAACCGTATCCAATCACAGTCTTCACTTCAATCAAAGATGGTTTACCTGAAACTTTAGCTGTTTCGATAGCAGCATGAATTGCTTCCAAGTCTGTTCCATCTTCAACCAAGGCTGTATGCCAACCGTAGGCATTGTAACGGTCACGAACACTTTCTGTAAAGGAATCCTTTGTCTCACCATCCAAGTTAATGTCATTTGAATCATAAAGAACAACCAACTTGTCTAGTTTTTGCAAGCCCGCATATGAAGCCGCCTCGCTTGAGACACCTTCCATCAAATCTCCGTCGCCACAGATAACGTAAGTATAGTGGTCAAAGATATTGTAGCCTTCGCGGTTATATTTGGCTGCCAAGAAACGTTCTGCTTGGGCAAAACCAGTAGCAGTCGAAATCCCTTGCCCTAGAGGACCTGTCGTAGCATCAATCCCTGCTGTATGACCAAATTCTGGGTGACCTGGTGTTTTAGAACCCCATTGGCGGAAGCTCTTGATTTCATCCATGCTGACATCTTCAAAACCAGAAAGATGAAGAAGGGCATATAGAAGCATTGAACCATGACCAGCTGAAAGAATAAAACGGTCACGGTTAATCCAGTTTGGTTGAGCTGGATTGATACGAAGTTGTTTTGTAAAGAGGCTATAAGCCATCGGAGCCGCTCCCATAACCACACCTGGGTGACCTGAGTTGGCTTTGTTGATAGCGTCAATACCTAGGAAACGAATTGCATTAACAGATAGATTTGACATAGAATTTCCTTTCTATTTGAGGTGATTATTGAATCACACATTCTATTTTACTATTATATGAAAATTATCCGTATCATGCAACATACGGATAACCTCCAAAGAATATTTTTATATTATAGCAAAGCTTTAAATTGAATGTTAGAGTCTTGTTCAAAACAATCATCAAAACCACGTGGATGATGGTATTCTACTAAGTGTTGATCTTGAGGATAAGTGTACTTACCGCCAACTTCCCAGATAAATGGATGGAAATCGTATTGCAAGCGATCTTTTCTCATTTTCCAAAGTTCTAGAATCTCATTAGTAGAAGCCATGAAGTTAGACCAGATATCATAGTGAACTGGGATAATGACTTTGGTACGCAGATTTTCTGCCATACGAAGAAGGTCGATAGATGTCATTTTATCTTGGATACCTACCGGATTTTCACCATAGTTATTCAAAGCAACATCAATTTTAAAGTCTTTACCATGTTTTGCAAAATAGTTTGAGAAGTGAGAATCTGCACCATGATAGATGGTTCCACCTGGTGTTTCAAAGATATAGTTAACAGCCTTTTGAGCCATTTCTTCATCTGTAACAGCTAAGCCAGCAAGTTCACCGCCTGTCTCATCAGCACCGTTCACTGGGAGAGTTACCAAGCAAGTACGGTCAAATGATTCTACTGCATGAATCTTCATATCTTTTAATTCGATAGTGTCACCTGGTTTAACAACGATGATACGTTCTTTTGGAACACCCCATCCTTCCCAGATTCGTCCACAGTGGTAAGGACCGATAAACTTAACATGCTCTAACTTAGGATTGTTGAGAATTGCTGCAGCTGTGTATGGGTCGATATGATCACTATGGAAGTGTGAAACTAAGTAATAGTCTAGTTCGTTGATAGCAAATGGATCGATAACCATTGGCTGAACACGCAAGTTTGGTTGCAACTTACGAACACCTGCCATATTTGCCATTTGGTGCCCACGAACCATATCTTTCACTTTTTTGGTTGATTTTCCACGGTTTGACCAAAGGTCCATGACAACGTTAGCACCACCTGGTGTCTTAATCCAAGTACCACAGTTGCCTAGCCACCACATGGCAAAATTGCCTTCAGGTACGACTTCTTCTTCGATTTCTTCATTCAACCATGTTCCCCACTCTGGGAAAGTAGCTAAAATCCATGACTCTCTTGTAATTTCTTTGACGTTTGGCATATGTTGCCTCCTTTGGATATAATTGTTATCTTTGAGATTAGTATACCACCCTTCAAAACACTAAAAAAGACCAAGAAAAACACAGGTTTGTGTTCATCATTGGACTGTCCTTCAAATATCTTCCAAAAAAGCTTGAACTACTATTTCTTGATTTATAAGTGTTTGAACCTCTTCTTGGAACTTACTAGCCAACTTGCTGTCTACAATATAAGACGAAATAAGACTAGAAAGATTTTCACTGAAACTTTTGCTCTCATTACGAAATATATTGTGTTTAAGATAGTCTAGCATTTTCAAAATATCTTCTGCTTCAAGGATAGGATTAACCCTTAAAATCGGAAATCTGCTATCCAAATCATCATTAGTAGTAATCACTACATCAACTTGTGCAATATCTTCCACACTCTTAAATTGTTCTGTTGTAAATACAGTGCCAATTTGCTCATTTGGAAAATAAAGTTTGCATTGTTTCAGCAAAAGTCTCGAAACCGCAACACCTTCATCACAAACGAGATAAACTTTTTTCATATTTTTTTGAGATGATGGTGTATACTTTAAAAATCCTCCAATATGAATCGTCAAATAGGCAATATCATCGTCTGTTAGCCGAATAAACCATGCTCCTTCTAGAATTTCCGCAGATTTTCTAGTGACTAAAAATAATTCTCCATACTTGGATCGAATTTGTTTTGTTAGAGGATTTTTAGAAAAAATACCGTAAGTCTTTCTAAATAACAAGGCTTTACAGTGGATCATCAAATTTCTTAACAAATCATCCTTGTTCTCAATCTCCATTCGGATTTGTGATTCAAAATACCAGATAAATTCTTCTAAAGCAAGTTTTAATTGCCGAAAATCATCACTTTCTGCATGAATATCCAAATCTTTACGATAGGAGAGGAGAAGAACAGCTACAAGAGAAACTTCAAGTTCTGACAAAGAAATTTCAAACTTTTGAAACAACCGCTCTCCTAATTTCTTAGATACCTGATACTCTATTCTTTTTCTTATCAAAGAAAATTCTTTCTCTATATCCTGATGTCTTTCTTGATACTGTTCAACATTATGACAGCTTAACAGCAAATAAGGTAGAACCTGCAACATAAAAGTTACTTCATGATGGTTTATTTTCTTCCCTAAATCTTGTTCAACTAAAGGAACCTGTTCCTTAAAAAATTGGTTCATTTCAACAGAAAGCAAACACTCACCATCTAACCTCTCTTTCATCTTATCTTCTAAAATAGATACAAAAGTGGCATTTTCTTCCATAAAAATATGATATAGAAGCGATTGAAGATACTGAATTTTATTAAGAGGGTGGGCATGAAGATGGTATCCCTGTGACTTGCTCACTTGCAAGGTCACCTGATATTGTTCCAAAGTTAGTTGATAACGAATACTATTCAAATCATTGAGAACAGTATTCCTAGACACCTCTGTTAACTCCATCAATTTTTCAATCGTAATACGTTCTTTAGAAATACCTATCCATAGTAACATTATCATCATACGTTCATGCGCACTCATGATATAATCGTACGAATCTACTTCCGATAATAGTTCACAACAAGCATCTCTCTGCTCTTCCGTTAAGTGAATACCAATTCGTGGAATATTAATGATGTGAAGCGCCTCGTCACCCAGAGCAGCATTGATTTTGTCAATGTGATAATAAATTTTCCTTCTTGACTCTTTCAAATCTTTCGAAATCGCCATAATCGTTTTGGACGTTTCTTGATTCATCAAATATTGAAGCAAATCACAACTTGCCTTATCCAGTACCATATTTCATACTCCTCTATCAATCAACTGCCTTGAAAACAACTTTATAATAGTATCACATTCACTAACGCATTTCAATTATCAACAGTAGTCTCTTAATAACGAATACTTACAATTACAAAAGCGAGGCTTGGATCGAAAGGTCCTAGCCTCTTTTCAATTCAATTTCTTATTTCTTTTGACCGTAATAAGCATTTGGTCCATGCTTACGTTGGTAGTGCTTTTCTAGAATGTACTGGGGAGCAGGTTCAACTCTTGGATTGATTTGTTCTGTAAAGCGATTCATCTTTGATACTTCCTCTAATACGACAGAGTGATAAACAGCATTCTCTGGATTTTTGCCCCAGGTGAATGGACCGTGATTGCGTACAACAATACCTGGTACTTCAACAGGATTCAGACCACGACGCTCAAATTCTTCTACTATAACCAAGCCAGTATCTTTTTCATAGGCTACTTCTACCTCATCTTTGGTCAAACTACGAGCGCAAGGGATTGAACCGTAGAAATAATCTGCATGGGTTGTTCCATAGAAAGGAATATCACGTCCAGCCTGTGCCCAACCAACTGCTTCTGTCGAATGGGTGTGGACCACACTACCAATCTCTTGCCATGCCTTATATAACTGCACATGAGTTGGGAGGTCAGAAGATGGTCTTAAATCTCCTTCTAGAACTTGGCCATCCAAGTCCGTCACCACCATGTTTTCAGGTGTCAATTCGTCATAATCTACGCCTGATGGTTTAATAACAATGACACCTAGTTCGCGATTGACTTCCGATACATTTCCCCAGGTAAATTTAACAAGTCCATGTTTTGGTAATGATTGATTGGCATTACAGACTCGTCTACGCATATCGTTTATTACTTGATTCATCTTACATCAAACCTGCTTTCTTAATTAGTGGGTAGAGAAAAGCTTGCGCCTCTTGAATGACTGCGCGTGTTTCTTCTACAGTTTCACAATTTTCAGACCACATTTCGATTAGGAAAGGTCCATTATAATTGGTTTGTTTTAAAATATCGAAAGCTTCTTCCCATTTGACACAACCTTGCCCAAAAGTTACATCTCGGAACTGGCCCTTTGAACTTTCTGTCACTGCATAAGTATCCTTGAGATGGAGAGCTGCGATGGCATGATGCCCAAGATAAAATTCACTGTAGACATCATTATGCCATGCAGATACATTACCAATATCTGGGTATACAAAGAGGTAGGGAGAGTCAATCTCTTTTTCTACAGCCAAGTATTTTTCGATGCTATTGATGAAAGGATCATCCATAATTTCAATAGCAAGTACCACCTGAGCCTCTTCAGCCCAGTCACAAGCTTTTCTCAAATTTTTGATAAAACGTTGGCGTGTCTGGGGTGACTTTTCCTCATAATAAACGTCGTAACCAGCTAATTGAATAGTACGAACTCCCAAGTCTTGGGCTAATTCAATACATTTTTTCATGAGTTCTAGAGATTTTTCCTCTATAACTGGATCATTTGATCCCAATGGGTAGCGACGATGGCCTGAAAAACAGATAGAAGGAATACGAACACCAGTTTTATAGATTGCTTTGACAACTTCCAAACGCTCGTCCTTGCTCCAGTCCAGTCTTGCTAAACGCTCGTCACGTTCATCAATAGACATCTCGACAAAATCAAAGCCTAACTCCTTGGCAAAATTTAAACGTTCTAGCCAAGTAAAGTGTGTCGGAGTTGCCTTTTCATAAATTCCAATTGGACGTGCCATGGTTTACCCCCAAATTCGTCTGATTTCATCCTTGAAGGCATGCGCTGCTCCTGCTGGATCCGCAGCCTCTGTAATTCCACGACCTGCGATAAAGGTAAAGACATCAACGCCTTCAAATAGTTTGAGAGTATCTACATCTAGACCACCTGTTACAGACACACGGAAGCCCATGTCGATGAGTTTTTTAACCTTATTAAGGTCTTTTTCACCCCAAGTCTCACCAGCAAGAAGTGCATCACGAGATTGGTGATAAATAGCTTGTGAGATACCAGCATCTAGCCAAAGCTGAGCTTGTTCAAAAGTCCAATCGCCATAAAGTTCAATCTGGATTTCGCCTCGGTCTCCACGTTCAGTCTTGATAGCCTTTAGAGCCGCTTCCATAGTAGGGATAGTTGCACAACAGATACAAGTCATCCAATCTGCTCCACGAACCGCATTATTTTTAGCAACTGTTCCACCAGCATCAGCACATTTTGTGTCTGCCACAATAATCTTATCTGGGAAAAGGCTACGCAAGACTTCAACCAGTTCACTTCCAACTTGAAGCAAGCAAACAGTTCCAGCTTCGATAATATCTACTTCCTGACCAACAGAAACAGCTGCTTTAATCGCTCCTTGCAAGTCTGAATGGTCTAATGCAACTTGTAAATTAGGTATTCTTTTTGTCATCTCTTTTTCCTCTTTCTAACTTTCCAAATCTAATCCTTCGAGATAAGGGCTATTCTTAGATTCTTCAATCATCGCCAAGACATCTTCTTTAGTCTGGCAAGCCTGTAAACGTGCGATAGAATCTTCTAATTCAAACAAGGCAATAATCTGTGGAATGGCTACACTTGTGTGAATTTTTGAGCTTGTTGCTGCTAGTGCCAACAAAACTGAAACTTCTTTCCCATCTGAAAATACAACAGGATTTTGTAAGGTGATCAATGAAAAGGCATCTCTTTGCACTCCAGCTTCAGGTCTAGCATGGGGCATAGCCATACCTGGCATTAAGATATAGTAGGGACCATATTCTTCAGTCGATTCAATAATTGCATCGTAATACTCTGGCAAAATTGCTCCACTTTCAATCAAGGGATCTACCGCTACCTTGACTGCTTCTTTCCAATCGTTAGCCTCTAAACCTAGTCGGATCGAGTCATTGTCAATTAAAGCTTGTTTTAAATTCATATCTGCCTCCTTTATTTAAAGAGGGAGAAGGACAGAAACGATGACTCTCAGTTTCTATCCAGCCCCCTCCAACCTTTTACTGTAGTGCTTGACTGAGTTTTTCAGTGATTTCTTTATCATCCATCAAATTGTCAAGCCCAATTAACTTCCCATTAGTTCGCCCTTCCAATTCTTGAATCAAATGAAGAGAAGCGATTACGATGTCATATCCTGCTGCTAAACCTTTAGCTTCACCGACACTACATGAATTGACTGTAAAATCTGTTTGATTAAGCTTACGGAGGGCATTTTCAACCTTCATCTTGATAACCATAGATGAACCCATTCCATTTCCACACGCTGCTAATACTTTAACCATTTTATTTTCTCCTTTTCTAGATACTAAGCTTCTTCTTGAACTTCACCGTTGTAATATTTCTCTTTATCTTTTGCTTTGGCAAATTGAAGTTGAGGAATAACAAGCAAGAAGAGACACACAAGTACATAACCAACAATACCAAGGTATTTGAAGATGTATCCAAATCCAAGCCATGGGAATTCAAAGTCGATATTTCCATGGTAACCACCGTAAGATGCTAAGTCAAGAAGGGCCACACAGAGAGCTCCTAAAGCAACTTGGAGAACACCTGAGATGAAGGATAGGATAACAGCCGCTTTCCATCCACCGCGTTTATCAGCATAGACCGCAATGGCTGCATTGTCAAAGAACACTGGTACAAATCCTGTAATAATAAGAATCGGATTTTTAAAGACGATGAGCAAGACAATTGTGATCAATTGACCAATCAAACCAAAGGCAAATCCTGACAAGACAGCGTTTGGAGAACCAAATCCATAAGAAGCTGCAACGTCAACCGCTGGGAATGAACCTGGCAACAATTTGTTTGAAATACCTTGGAAGGCGTTTGTCAACTCAGATACGAACATGCGAACACCTTGCATCAAAACGAACAAGTAAACTGAGAAGGTGAAGGCTGTTTGGATAATGTACATAAAGAAATCTTGTTTAGCAGGATTGAATAGAGTTCCTGAAGTAATGACTTCTTTGTTAGACATAATGTCTGGACCCAAGATTAAAAGAATGGCTCCGAAGAATACGAGCATCAAGGTAGCAGATGCAACAACTGTATCGTGGAAGATTGAGAGGAACTTAGGTAATTTAAGATTGTCTAAACTTTCTTCTTTCTTACCAAAGCGTCCTGCTACTTTATCTACAAACCAGATTGCAAATTGCTGTTGGTGACCAATCGCAAATCCGCCACCACCAGTCAAGCGTTGAGTTGCCTCAACAGTCATATTTGAACTAACTGCCCAGTAAAGGCCACAGATGATACCGATAGCTGCTGTACCATAAGCATTGCGCAATTGTGGGACTAATAATAGAACCATAAGAGATACAGTCGCAGCTTGTTGCACCATGATGTGACCAGTAATAAAGAGGGTTCTTACTTTCGTAATCTTGCGTAGAGCTACAAGCAAGATATTCACTCCAAAACCAATCAATAGAGCTGTAGTTGCAGTCCCGACGAAATCTGGAAACTCTGCTGCAATTTTGTTGTTTGCTGCAGCAAGTCCGAAATAAGGGTCAATAACCGCTGCACCAATTTGGAATTTGTAGTTAAGGGCTGCTAAGATCGGACGGAAGGTTGTAACCAAACCACCCGCACCCACATTGAGCAACATATACCCTACTGTTGCTTTAACAAACCCTGAGAAAACGTCGTGGGCAGGTTTTTTCAAAAGTGCGTATCCTATCAACACCAATAAACCTACGAAAAATGCGGGATTCTGCAAAATATTGCTAGAAAACCAATTTAGAACACTTGAAATAACTTCCATAATTGTTCTCCTTTTGAATTGTTTTTGTAGGTTTATTATATACTTTGAAAGCGTAAACAAAAAGACCAAGAATTACACAGCGGACTGTTCACTCTTGGACTGTATGATTTATGATATTTTAATGATTAGCTTAATTTCTCGTAGCTAGATAAAATGGAAGAATTTTATCATAAGATTTCAGTAAATTTTCCACGATATCTTCTTCAGATGAATTTTCTGTCACAGAAACATCTGCTTTAACTAACACTTTTCGAACTTCCTGACTTCTCAACTTCTCACGTAAAGTACGGCGATTTTCTTCGTTCGCCTCCCATCTTTGACTTTGACCATCTGAGTAGGCTAGATAATAAATCCCTTCAACGGTTGGAATTTCTAAAACTTTGGCCTGCTTGCCTAAAGTTTGCTCATCTTTCTTGCGCTCGATGAAACTGACTTCTAGTGAGACTCCAAAATCAGAAGAACTTCCGTACAAACGTAAGGCCATCATAGGTTCTGTCACTTTCCCCTCACGCTGTAGATAAGCCCAGAAGTGTGGTCGCAAGCGCTGCGCTTGGTTCATCCACTGGCTAGTCTGTTGAAGTTGCCATTCTGGATGGCTTGCTTGGAAAGCTTTGGCCAATTCTGTAAAAGCCTTTCGGGCCTCTTGACCTTTGTGGCGCAATTCCAGCATTTTCTCTCGCTCTTCTCCCGCTTTATCTGGATTACGGTACTGCAAACCAGCAAAGTCTAGATAGTTTCTTATCTCATTTAACATCCGTTTAACCTCTTCTAACTAGCAAAAAATCAGGATAAACCTGATTTTACTTACTCTGTATCTACAACGACATAGCGATTTGGCTCGTCACCTTCAGAGTAACTAGTCACGCCATCCATACGTGAAATAATACGATGGATAATCTTACGTTCGCTATTTGACATTGGATCCGTTTGATGACTGCGGCCTTCTTCTAAAACACGAGTCGCCAATTTTTGCGCATAGGTCTGCAAGACTTCTGCACGGTGTTCGACATAATCATTGACATTGATTGTAATGTAGAAGGTTCTTGAATAGCGGTTGTAAAGATAATTTTGAGCTAACAGCTGCAAGGCCTTCAAGACTTTACCATGGTAGCCGATAATGCGACCTGGCTCATTGGTATCAATTTGTAGATTGATGCTACGACGGTTATAGTCATTTGAAATCGTCGCTTCGACATCCATATCATCAATAATCGTCTGAACATAAGTCGTTACCTCCGTAGCTACTTGTTCAATATCAAAGCTCGGTTCCACCTTTAAGCCCAAATCTTCTAATTCTTGACTTTCAGTTTGTTCAGCTCGACTCTCAACAATAGGAGTTTCTACTTCTTCGATGCCGGCTTCTTCAAGCTGTAATTCATTTAAAATCTCAATATGCCCAGTTTCTTCTAAGATGGTGCTAGCATGTTTTTCATTTTTCAAAATTTCAGCCTTGACTTCATCAGAAACCCCTTGGCCTTCTTCTTCAATCTTTTTAATTGCTTCTACAACATGCCCCAAATCAACGGTCGCTTCACTGACTGTTTTAACTGGTTCATTTTGTTCATTGATTTCTTTAGGAACACCCTTAACAGCTTGTTGATTTGCCTTAATGACAGTTGTTTCACTAATGGTTTCAATGTCAACCTGGGCTGGTTTTTTACCAAATAAACCAAAAAATCCATTTTTTTCACGAGAAATGACTTTGATGTGAGCCTTCATTCTTGGAATATCTAATTCTTTCAATCCTTTCTGGATTGCTTCTTCAACAGTTGAACCTGTAAATACTACCATTACCAGATTCCTCCTTATTATTTCGTTTTCTGAGCCTTTTTCTTGGCTTTTCTTTTTCTATTTTCCAAATCTTTCTGTGCCTGAGCTACAGCCTCGCGCTCTGCGATAATCTTGAATGGATTGTTTAAGAAATAGGTTTGCAAGACTTGATAAGCATTGGACACTGTCCAGTAGAGGGCGACCCCACCTGGCGCATAAACTGCAAAGATAAAAATCAAGACCGGAATCCCATACATCATCGCTGTCGTAGCTCCATTACGCTCAGACAAGGCTTTGTTGGACAACCAAGTACTTAAAAAGGTGAATACAGCTGCCAAAACCGGAAGAACAAGGGTTGTGTCCACACCACCAAGGTTAATCCATAAGAAATGACCTGTCTTTAAAAAGTCAACTCTCGATAGAGCTTGGAACAAGGCCAAGATGACCGGCATCTGAATCAAAATCGGCCAAAGAGAATCCGACTGTCTGACACCCATTTCTTTAAAGACTTTACGCATTTCCTGCTCTAGCTTGGTTCTGCTTTCCATATCACGACCCGGATATTGTTCTCGAAGCGCCTTAATGCGTGGTTGAGCTTCCTGCATTTTTCTAGAAGCCACCATTTGCACCTGAAAGACTGGCAATAGAACTGTACGAATCAAGATCGTAAAGAGAATAATCCCCACTCCGATGCTGATATCAAACGATAAAAAGCGAATAATTTCCGCAAAGAAGTAAACAAATTTACTCCAAAAATCAGCCGAATTGGCTGTAATATCGCTAGTTGTCCCATTAGTCGCACAGGCTGTCATGATCAATAGAGACAATCCTAGCAAACTAGTCAACTGTAGTTTCTTTTTCACTCCCATTTCCTTCCTGGTAAATCTTTGATAATTTTAATACGTGGAGTAGATTTTTCTCCATCTCTGCGTATTCCAAGGTTTCGACTCCTTTTCGAGCAATGACAACAAAGTCGACATCTTCTACCAGACTCCCTTTTGCATTCTGGATAATATGTCGGATTCGTCGCTTGATTTGATTTCTAGTGACCGCATTCCCCAGTTTTTTGCTAACTGATAGACCTACTCGAAAATGGTTTTTCTGATTTTCTAGTTGGTAGACAACAAACTTGCGATTGGCAAAACTTGTCCCCTCCTTGAAAATCGCCTTAAAATCTTTCTCTCTTTTTACACGAAAGTTTTTCTTCAAAACTCAACTCCATCTATTAAATTACTACTATTATACCATATTTTTCAAAAAAGCCAATCATAGCAAGGTTTTGGACAATTTCACCATAAAAAGAAGCTGGAAAAATCTCTTTCCCAACTCCTTGTACGGAATATTTTTACTAGTTTTACTTATTTTTTCAAGCGTTCAACGTCACGGGCAATAACTAGCTCTTCATCTGTTGGAATAACCAATACACGGATCTTCGCTACCTCTGTTGAGATGTCTCCTGTCACACCAAAGACGTTCTTTTCTGGGTCAACATCACAACCAAACCAAGAGATACCTGAGATAACATCTTCACGCACATTTGCAGCATTTTCACCAATACCTGCTGTGAAGATAATAGCATCTGCTCCATTTAAGACTGCAAGGTATTGACCGATATGTTTTTGGATACGATCAACATACATTTCATAGGCTAAAGTGGCATCATGATCCCCTTCTTCCATAGCAGCAATCACATCACGCATATCACTAGATTTACCTGAAACCCCCATCAGTCCTGATTCACGATTAAGAACGTGACTAATGTCTTCAGGCGTGTTAAAGTCCTCTGTATATTGCATTAAGTAAGGAATGATAGCTGGGTCAATATCCCCTGTACGAGTTCCCATCATCACACCACCAAGTGGAGTGAATCCCATTGAAGTATCGACAGATTGACCACCCTTAACAGCTGTAATAGAAGCACCATTACCGATGTGGCAAGTAATCAATTTCAAGTCCTCTAATGGACGGCCCAAGAGTTTTGCTGCTTCTCCTGCTACAAACTGGTGACTTGTACCGTGGGCACCATATTTACGCACCTTGTTTTCTGTGTAATATTTTGTTGGTAGAGGGTAGCGATAAGCTTTCTCTGGCATAGTTGTGTGGAATGAAGTATCAAAAACAACTACACTGGTAATGTCTGGCAGCAATTCCTTGAAGGCACGAACACCTGCTGCATTGGCTGGATTGTGGAGAGGAGCCAACAAGCTCAACTCTTCAACTTTTTCTAAAACATCTCCCTCAACGACTGTTGATTCTTTGAAATATTCTCCACCTGCAACAACACGGTGTCCAACACCAGTAATCTCGTCATAAGCCTTGATAATATCGAAACGAATCAAGTCATCCAATAAGATTTTAACAGCTTGTGTGTGATTTTCAATATCCAAAATTTGTTGTTCAGAACGACCATCAAATTTTACAGTTGAAATTGAATCTTTCAAACCGATCCGTTCAATTAAACCTTTAGCAAGAACTTTTTCCTCTGGCATTTGATAAAGTTGCCATTTCAAACTTGAACTTCCCGCATTGATTGCAATTGTTTTTGTCATAACATGATACCCCTTTTTAAGCGTTTTCATCTATTATAACAAAATCTATTTTATATTTCAGTACCTTGAGTCCATTTTTGAAAATTTTCTTTAAATTTCATTAAAACACTTGCATCTTGCAAGCTAGCAAGTGGATAAACAAAAGGCTCTACTGCTATTTCACTTTTCTTCTGTAAGATAAAAATGGTCTTGGATTGTTTAGCACTAGCAAAGAGATTTTCAGGCAGACTAATCATGGCAACCAAACTGGCCTCTTCTTTCAACCAGCCTTTCAACAACTCACTTTGAGGACTGGTCAACAAATCACTCGGAGCGAGAAAAATAGCGTATCCGTCTGACTTGAGATACTTTAGACCTTGTTCCATGAGCAAGTGATGGGCGTAAGTATGTTCTTGGCTAGAAGCAACTTGATGTCGCGACGCAACGGCATCATCAGGATAATAGCCGACAGGCAAGTCGCTGATGACCACATCACTTTCTTTGAGCATTTGTGGACGAACGGCATCTCCTTGGACAAAGCCAGCCTGCAAACCAATTACATCTGCCATGCTAGCTGCCAAATCAATCAGCAAATCATCCACTTCCATTCCCAAGTAATCCACTTTTTTAGCAAGCGAGGTCAAGAAAGTAGCGCCCAGAATCCCCATCCCGGAACCCATTTCGAGGATAGTAATTTCCTCTTCTTTAAACAACTCTTCCACAATAAACACCAAAAGTAAAGCAATAGCATCCGGTGTAAACTGGTGATTGGCCTGCAAGGGTTCTGTTTGCCCAGCCTTCATCAAGAGAAACTGGTAGGTCTTGAGCCATTCTTCTTTGCGTAGTGCTAAACGCTTAAGGGCTTGATTGTTCTCCTTGACCTGCTCTAACTCAGTTTCACCATCCAGATAAATGCTGTTTTGCTCCACCAAGGCGTCATAAAAGT
The DNA here is from genome assembly GCF_024295905.1 of Streptococcus sp. CF7_Ac1-12. Lineage (GTDB taxonomy): Bacteria > Bacillota > Bacilli > Lactobacillales > Streptococcaceae > Streptococcus > Streptococcus mitis_AP. Next base: position 27,844 of record NZ_JANCPG010000008.1, read on the forward strand.
TGGTCGCCAAATCACTTTGGATGACTTGGACATTCTCTAGTAAATAGGTATAAGCTTGTTCAATTTTTTCAAAATCCATATTCCTATCTTATCAAATTTCCCTTCTTTTTTCCATCCTTATAGAAAAATCACTCCCTGACTAGGCGAGTGATTTTTGGGCTACTGTTAAAAAGAGTTCTGAGTAATTTCCTTGAAACAGGTCTTCAGCACTATAGAGGATCTGACTATGTACAGATGAAAAACCATGCTCAATTAGCTGTTTTTCCAGTTCAGCTAAATCAAATCCATGATGACTAGACTCCGTCTTGGTAAAATCAGCAAGTAAAAGTTGTCCATCTTCCTTCAAATGTTGATGAAACAGTGAAAGAGCCTCATCCAAATCAGGCATATGGTGAAGAACCCGACTGACAACAATCAGATCAAACTCTTGCTCTAAGGGATTTTTCAGTAAATCTTGCTCCAAAAACTGGATATTTTTGATGTCTTGCTGCTCTGCTTTCAAACGAGCTTGCTCCAGCATTTTCTCCGAAATATCCACTAATGTTACAGACTTGGCTTGTTTGGCCAGAGGCAAGGTTAATAGACCCGTCCCACCACCGAAATCCAAAATTTCTTTGTCTGATAGAAGATCAATCTGTTTCTCGACTGCTTGACATACCAAGTTTGCAAGAAAGATATTTTTAGGGGAATCGAAAGTTTCCGCTTTGTGGTTAAAATTATGTCTCATATTTTTAGTTTAGCACAAAGTAGCTGAATTGACTAGGAATTCTCGTTCTTTTCAAGCTTCTCTTCTGATTATTTCTTCTCCACTTTTTCACTTGGATCAATCACTATCTTTTCCTTTTTATCACTTTTCTCTTCTTTGATTTTGACTGAAGGAAATAGGAACTCATATTGACTCTTAGACGTACGAACCCTTGTCACCAAGCTTGTTTTCTTATTTTGATAACTCACCTGACCCAAATTAAAGACCTGTTCCCCACTTTCCTTATCAACCTTATCTTTGGTTCGCTTGGCTATAGCAAAAGCAAGCAACTTTTCTTTATTTGAAGCATAGTCTTGATGGTGGGTGACTTGTCGGTTCAAGTAAAATTGTAACAAAAGACTAAAGATGGCTGCCATGGTGACTGCATAGAGGAGAACACCTGCCTTAACTTTTTTCTTTTTCCACACGATAGATGAATTCCCTTTCTAAGCCTTTTTGGAACTGAAAACGAAAACGCACCAGTTGATTGACCTCTGTAATCTGCGCAGATTTGAGTCCATAAACCATAGGCTGATAACCTCGTCCACTGGCATCGGTTTTTCGAAAATCATCCGATTTTGACTTGCCGATAGAGATATCCTTACCATCCTGCTTCATATAGAGGCGATTACCCTCCACTTTTTCGAATTGCGAACGATCTAATTCTGCCTCCAGCTGGTCCACAAACAAAAGCCATTCCTTTTGCTCGCTTTGTTGCTGGTAGCGAACTTCTGAAATGAGGAGCTGACTCATGGCTTGAAAGAGGAGCAAACTCCCACTGATGACAATGAGGGCAATCAGGGATTCCAACAAAGTGAAAGCCTTGATTTTATGGCTCTTTGATAGCCAACAACTGTTCTGAACCATGGTAGACCTCCAATCCTTTTTCACCAGAAAACACCTGAATCTCAACTCCGTTGATGTTTACCTGATTTTGACCTGTCTGCAGAGCCATCTTAGCTACCCTCAAGACTTCTTCCTTTTGCAAGATTTTTGTTTCTTCTCGCCTATTTTTCTGAATTTGTCCCAAAAGGAGGGTTGCAATGCTAGCAAAGATAGCTAGAGCAACTACTGCTTCCAGCAAAATCACCGCCCTAATTTTTTGTTTCCTTAATGCGTTTAATTTTTCCATTTCCTAGATATAACTGATAGCGAATCGCTCCTTTGCTGGTCTGAAATTCAACCTTAGCCAGGGACGAATTGCCCCCAGCTCGGTCAAATGTGATACTTTGGTCAGATGGTGCTTGAATTCCTTTAGGAACTGTCAACTTTTGACTGCCATTGCTAATGGTCTGCCCATCTAAGTTCAGACTAGTCTTTTGCTGACTGGCTACACTGCGTTTTTGGGTTTCTCTATAGAGTTCTTCAAACTCCATAAAGAAAATCTGCTCCTCTACCGCTGCAAAAGTGGACTGAACAGAGCCGGATAAGCCAAAGGCAAGGATACTCACCAGTCCCAAAACTAAGAGACTTTCAAGCATGGTAAAGGCTTTAATCTGCAACGGTTTGACTGGTATTTTGTTTAGCATGGTATTCTTTATAAGCTTTAGCCTGTTCTTCTGTGATTCGCCCATCTGCTTGTAACTTGCTTAGACTAGCATCTTCATTTTTATCCAAGCTATAAAGTTCTGCCTGGCTTTCTACCACCTTCACAACAGCTGCTTTTCCTTTGTCGTTAACTGCTTCTTTTTGCTTGGTCAAATTAGGTACAAATAGCAAGAGAAGTACGCTGATAATCAGCAAGACCACCAACATTTCAATCAACGATACTAAAATTATTGATTTTTTCCATCTCATACATCTGCAATGAATGCAACACGAGATCACGATACTTCCAAGTGCTGACCATGTACTCAATAACCTCTTGGTCCTCTATCTTGCATTCCATGAGCAGCAACAGCTTGACCGTGTACTCATTTTTCAAAATCGGCACCTGGTAAGTTACATCCACCCAATGCTCAAAGCCTAAATCTGTCTGATCTATGCTCGCAAGTTTAATGTTCAAAATGTTCATGTTTTCTTCCTCCTTACTTATCTATTCGTAAAAAAATAAAAAAGTAGTGAAAAAATCATTACTTTTTTATTCTGAAACTACTTTCAGAGCAAACAAAAAAACCGCAAGCCTGAGCCTGCGGTCTAGTGTAATCTATTTTGAAGTCTTTCTGTTTATTATTTTTCTTCTTTTGGTTTATCGACGACTGTGATAAGCCCGTCTGGTTCTGTTTTGAATGCTGGGTCTGTGTGAAGTTCACCGTTTGCCTTCAAGTAATACCAGCCGTCTCCCGATTTGACGAACTGTTTAGATAGCATGTAGCCGTCTTTTTCTTCCATGAAATACCATGTTTCACGATATTTAACCCAGCCTTTGGCCATACGGCCATCTGATTTGAAGAAGTACCAGCGATGGTTGAGGAACATCCAACCTGTGACCATTGCTCCACGTTTATCGAGATAAAACCAGTCTTTTTCATCAAAGAACCAACGGTTGATCAAGCAATAGCCACTATTATCAAATCGGAACCATTCTCCATTGATTTGTTTCCAGGTATTTTTTGGATAAGAACCATCCGACTCCTCCCACCACCAGCCTGTTTCATTGTGTTTCCAGCCAGCTTCAGTAGAGATACCGCCTTCAATATCATTTTTAAATTGTTCACGGCTAATGCCCCATTTGGCCAAATAAGGGTATGGATCCACATGGTCTGAGTAGTTTCGAGGTTGATTGTATGTACAATACTGATGTGTTTTGATTCCTGCTAAACTGTCAGAGTCCAGTGTTTTTGGAATCCCTGCTTCATCAGCAAGGTTTCGCAGAAGCTCAACATAGAGCTTATAGTCACGCATGAACTCTTCCTTGGTTTCATGACTCTCAATCAATTCAACTTGGCCATAACCCTCTACGTTCCATCCACCTCCTACGTCATAGGCTCCCATGTCTGTATACCAGGTCTGCATCACACGACCATTCCCGACAACGTGCGAGAAAAATCCTGAATCAACAGGTCGACGCATATGATAGTCTGCTTCATTTTGGGCAGTTGAATTTGGATTTCCTGTTGAATGTGCATGAATTTGTCTATACGGTTGTTCTCCGACTTGTGGAAGGTCAGTTCTTAGTCTACTTGTATCGATGTCCATTAATCTTGTCCTTTCCAAGCGTCATTCATCTGCTTCACGGCTGACTCTACAAACACTTCAAGCTCTTTATCTGTCATGCTAACATTGTATTTTTTAAGCTCTGAGATCATGTAGACTTTAGCTTGCTCAAGCTTTTCATCACCTTTATATCCTGTCTCTTGAGCTACCTGCTCAACGGCATGTACTGCATTTTTAGCTAGGATTTCAGCGATTTTTACAGCTTTCTCTCCGCCTTTTTGTAAAAGATACTCTTTCACTGCTTTTACGATATTGCCTACTGCTACAGCTAAAAATCCTGTCGCAAAAGCAATAATAAATTCATTAAATTGTGTCATTTATTTTCCTCCTTAATCAGTCGGGAACAGGTCCTCTGTGAAGTAAGAGAAACTATTGATGTGTATTTCATCTTCTTGTTCTTGGCCAGAATTTGTAAATACATTCATCGTTAATTCTCCATTTTTTACGTTGAAAATTGCCTGACCTAAAACATCTATATGTGATGGATTATCTTCTATATGTTGAGGGCTTTTTGTCGTCGGGAGTAAAATAGATGTAGGTGTGTTAAATCCTATTGTCGGAAGAGAATATCCTGCGAAGTTGTATCCCAAATAACCTCCCTTAATTGTCAATCCATATTCTGACTTATTACTTATTTGAACGTGAACCATATCTTCTATTCTGCGTATTTTTAAAATATTTCCAGTTTCATCATTTCCATCTTTTATAGTTATCCATCCAGTATCTCTCTTCTGACTTCCACCACCAGTCGGACGATTTTCTAACACTGTCAAACGTTGCTTAACTTCCGCATCGTTGTAGGCTGTATCTTTATCTTGCTTTTTCTCAGCTACTTCCTGCATTTCCTGCTTGGTTGCGTAATTAGTTTCAATCCGCTTGACATCTTTAGCGACCTCTTTAGCAAATTCCTCTAAATTGCTCATAGCAATCACGCTTTCGCTGCGTTATAAGTTGAGACAAGGTCGAGGTTTGCAAATTCGTCAATACGACGGCCGAGGTCAGCCAATTTTTGCACGACTGCACCTTCAGTATCACCACTCATGCTAGCGATCATCGTAGCAATCTCTTTAAGAGTATCAAGATTTTCAGGCACTCCATCACCCAAAATATCAGCCTTCACTGCGGTTTTAGCTTGCTCGATAGCCTGCATTAAAGTAGCATTGTCAATCTTTGTATTGATTAACTGCATCATTGCCTTGTTATCCGCTCCCAATGCAGAAGCGAATGCAATCAGTTTACTTGTATCCATAATTTATCATACCTTTCCTAAATTATAAAATTTCACTAAGTCAGGAAACTCCTGATTTACTGTACCATCTGTTACTGTTTTTTTCGAAAGTTGTTTCTCAACTTCCTTTGCGATATCCAACTCTTTGAGAGCGTGGATTTCATTTGTGACCAGATTCTTATCCGATTTTGTGATTCTAATTTGAGTCGAGTCGTCGCTTGGGAATACATACCCTGCCACGCAAATTTCGAGATTGTACGTTCCTTCTGGCAAAATACCATCTAGATTAAATACTACTGATCCATTCGTGACAGTCGAAGTATGCTTCCATTGCTCGCCATCTTTTGTCAGCGTGATTTTCGCCTCCTGCCCATCAAGCGATGGGATAGGGTCCTTATTCTCATCTAGCAATTCAAAACCAAAAGAAGAGGCTAGATCGCCTTGCTTGACGACCAAACCCCCGTCTATTCTTGCCAAGTTCGTTGAGTTACTTCTATTTGCGCATAACATTTCGCCCTCCTTTAATCGTCGTCGTCCAAAATTTCCGCGCGGATATCCAGCTTTTCAAAATCGCTGAAAAGGCGGTCTATGTAACCATTTCCGCCTAAAGCTTTATAGCTTTTGTGCATACTTTCCACCAATGAAAATTCATCACGGGAAGTGTACTTTCTGCGGATAGCTCTCCGCATATCACGGCCAAGGCGCAACTTCATGGTATTTAGATGCGCCTCATCGTGTACTTTAAGCTTTTCCTGCACTTCATCGATTTTGGTATTACTATCTTTTGCGGTTTTTTGTACGTCATCTATCTGCTTCTTAACATCTCCAAGCTCTGAGACAATCTTTTCTGTCTCTTCTTTCGCTTTTTTCGGCAACCGATAGCTTATCCATGCAATGATTGTCGGGGTCAGTACTGGCATTACACTTGTAAAAAAATGTTCGATTTTATCAAAAAATTCCATAAGCCCCCATTTTTCTAGAATAAGAAATTCTTGATAATCTCGTCCGCAATAGCCTTGTGTCCTAAATCACCTGGATGACTTGCAACACCGGCGTTGGTAATAGTGTAGTTAGAACCGTCTGGGAGTCTCAATGCCTTGCCCATTTCAGACTTGTATTTAGCGTCCTTAGAATACTGGTAGATGTCAACGAATGTAACACCCAATGGCTTACAGATAAGCTTGATTCTTTCCACAAAATCTGGTGAGGCATAGTAGATACCGACCCAGTATATTAGGGCCTTTGGTGATGCCACCTTAATCCAGTTCACAAGATTAGGGATGTCTGTTTCAAGGTTCTTCCGCTTCTCGTCAGTATTTAAGTTGTCGCCAAACTGCAAAATGACAATATCTGTATCAGGACCTAGTGATTGCTTCATTTTACTGTCGAATGTACCACGTCGATTGTTTGGATCAGATTCCCAATCTGCACCATTCCCACGCTCTACTACTGCGCTAGGGTTCTTAGACAAGATATAGTTTTTAACAAGAGTGAAGTAATCTTTATCTGGCGCACTAGCAGCCATACCCATGCCCTTAAGCCATGGATGGCTTAGGATTGAGTTACCAAACACCGCTACACGGCTAGGGATATTTGAAACTGTTGACAGATTGCCATTGTTATCAACCAACAAGCGGAACTTAGTGCCATTTGGGCTAGTAATCATCGGTGTTTTCTTAAACAGTTCAAGTTCCGTAACAATCGGTTCAATCTTATCCGTTTTTTGTTTCAAGACCTCTACTTTCTCATTAGCGCTCTCGTTAGCTACACGATAGCTGAATGGAATAGCTTGCCCTGTTTCGTACATAATCTTTCCAGAGTACCCAGCGTTATTAGTAACGTGTTGAGCGTCTTGAATCAAATTACGTTCACCCTTTGAAGCATAGACCTTATTATCTTTAGCTTCAAAAAAGAGTTGCTCTCCGAAGAAGATTTCCTTATCTTCATCTCGAACATTTAACGTATTGTATCCAGCGGCAAGCTCCTTTTGAAAGATTCGAGGGGATACAATCAAATCGTTCTGGTCGATGTTACCGATAGCGAAATTGTATGTTCCCGCGTCCTTAACGTAGACATCGATGGTATCGATAAAACCACGGCTCTTCTCCCACTTCTTGATAGGACTCATGTAGCCGAGATTATTAATCGTCGTTGATTGTGTTGAATCAATACCAGTAATATCTGCCCCAAATTGAATCCTAGACGTATCTGGCATGACGAACGGAACCTTGGACGCAATGGCACTAGAACCAAAATTAAGGTTCTCAAGATAATGAGCTTGAGCGTTTCCGCCTTGGATGACCTTCGTAGGATTGTCTGATGTCCCACGACTAATCAGGATATAGCCGTTTTCTGCTGGAGTAAAATCTTGGTTAACTAATACGTCTGTAGTAGAGAATGTTTTAAGCTTCTTCCCTGAAATGTCGAAAAAGTGAGTAAATACTCCTCGGATGTTTCTTAATCCGTAAGTCTGACCTGCTTGCATGTAAATCTTGGGATAAGTGCCCCAAGTGGAAGCGTCGTAAGTGCCGTTTCCGTTACCAGACCAAGCCTTACCTACTTTGAATGTTCGTTCATCAACCAGCTGCTTAACGATGTTGACGAAACTCAATTCTTCTGGTTTAACATTTAGCGTCAATTTAGGAATTTTAAGCGAGACATAGCCATCAGGCAAGTTCGAGAAGTCAACGTTAGCTTTTTTTAGATCCTCGAGAGAAGCGTTAAACACTCTAGCAGTCTCGTCTGGTTTAGAAGATACATAGAGCATACAATCTTCTGGTGGAATGTATTCGGTAGTTACCAAATCATCCGTTTCCGAGAATTTCTTGACTAATCGACTTCCATCGCTTGAAATGGCAAACGAGAAGATACCACGGATATTTGACAAGTAATACTTATGTCCCTTTTTGATCGGGACTGGCATGAATCGAAGCCATCCGTTAGAAGACCATGTACCAATTGATGTGTTGTTCCAAAGGTAGACAGAACCTTCAATCTTATCTCTTAGAAGTTGCTCAATTGATTCTGTGAAGTCGATATTGTCAGCTGTCACTTCATCCACGTTGAGGCCTCTAGATTGATAAACCCCACCTTCAGTCCATCGTCTGCCGCTCTCGTTAAAGTAGTACCATTTACCTGTGCTGCTTGCGACAACAATACCGTTGGCACCGTTTGGATAAGTACGCTGAATCTCTTCCAGCGAGCTTAGAACGGCCTTGGGTGCACTAGAGGAAATAGCATTAAATTTTGATTCAATCCACTTCGTGCTCGCTTTTCCATCAAGGTTTTTGGTCATGTTGTCGAGACGCTCTGAGAGTGTATTGAAGTTGTCTCTGGATTTAACTACTTCCATGTCAGTGTTCCCACTCTTAGTAGCGTCGTCGTATGTGGTTTCTATTCCGAGGGCAATGGCCTCACGGACATCAGCCCCTTTTGTTTTTTTGCGGATAGCGTCAACAAGGACGCTAATTTTATTGGTTTTTTCAAGAGGGGTCACATCATCATATAAATTCAAGCGTCCCTCTGCTTCAGTTTGTGGCATTAAGCACCTCCTAATTCGTTTCGTAATTGAGCAATCTCAGATTCAAGCTCGCTAATACGCTGTGCACGCTCTTGCTGACTCATATTGAGCGCTGAAAGTTTAGCGTCATAGTCAGATTTAGCAAGCTTGTAATCTTCGAGAGCTCTGTTGTATGCTTCCTTCTCAGATTCTGTTGCATTAGTAGCCAGTGGTTTCGGAGCTCTTGGCTCGACAGGCTTAGACTGACTAGCAGATTTAAGCGCAGATAATTGAGTATTCAACTGGTCTAGTTTCTTCTGTTTGGTAGCTGTCGACTGGTCTAGTTTGAGTTTCTCAATAGAGCTATCAGCTTCCTGAGTTTGCAATTGATAAGCTGATAGAGATTGAGATTGTGAGCCGATAGTTAAACCAACAGACTGTGGTTTCAGTATATCAATCTTCTTCTCCAAAATTTGCAATGTTTCAATTCCAGATAGCGGTGCGTTGATAATCTTGTGCTTATTCCCAATTCTGAACTTACTATATCTACTATCAATCAGATAGCGTTCAACCGCTGAGATTGTCCATTTAGATAGTGCAATCTTCTGGTTCCTCAAATACTGTTTCCCACGAGCCAAGAGAATGTTAGGGTTGTCAATCTCTGTCCAGATTACTGATTTTCGAATAAAACCAAACTCTTTTATCAGCTCTTCATCAGCCAGATACATCTTCCCATCGTTCACGCTTCGAATATCGAGCTGAGCTCGTGTAACGTCTGGACTTTGGTCTTCCTCTTGACCTTGGTTTTGACTTTGCAAGTCAGCTCCAATTGGGACGATAATCGTAGCGAGACCGTCAAAATCAACCTCTCGACTGGCTGATTTGATGTTCTGACCTAATTTAATCGGACTTTCCTTAGTAGTACCAATATCTTTAGTCCAATCTACATAGATCCTTGTGTTGAACTCTCTTAGCGTTAGATAGCCACCAATATTTTTGATTATCCGTTCTCTTACTGTGTCCCAGCTTGAATCATATCCGATATAGCGGAATGGTCGGTCTGACCTACTTTGTACTGTGATATTTCTGGGAATTATCCGCTTAAATTCCTCAATTTGAACGTTTGCAGATTCAAAGATTATTTTGAAATAGTCCTCAGCCCCTTTGTTTGGTAGTTTCTGGAACCATTGGGCAGAATCGTGTAGATATGACAGGAAGTCTTCACAAACGACTTTCTGAACAAATCCATTAGTTGACATCTCATTGGTCATTGTCAAAACTCGGCCGACAAACTCAACCTCGTTGTCCCTTAGGTTAACGACTTCGATGATAGATTTAAACTGAACCATTTTTTGATACATCGTATGGTTCAACGGGATTGCAAATTCCAGCTCGTGGATACTATTGACAGCTTGCTTGATTTCGCCAGAAACAATCTTGTTTCCAAGTGGGCTATAGGGGTCGTGGATGACCTTGCGTGTAGCCGTAGTTCGATTGAGCTTGTCCCATCTTCTATCAAGGAAGCTAGGCCACCAGTAGATGGCATACCCTGCTTTCTTAGCTAAGCCAGCAGGACGCTCTGGCACGGTTATCTTCTTGCCTTCGAGGTACTCTTTCGAGCCATTTGAAGTCACTACATAGAAATGGGATTGGTATGTCCCACTGTCGCTGTTGTGATCAACTGAATTGATGGTACAGTACCAATCATCGCCCCATTTTAAGGCATCGTACCAAACAAGGTCATCTTGCCCAGATTCTTCCGACCACGTTGGAACTTGTAGCCCAGATATGCCATTACTAGACTTCAGCCCCTTGACACGGATGGCATAGCCTGTACTGCTGACGTTGAAGATTTCAATGCTATCACAAGATACTGTCATACCATCACCTCGTTAGAATAGTGCATTGCTACTGTACCATTTCCTTGTGCTTCGAAATAATTGATTCCGATGTCGAGCGTTAGAGCAAAATCTTTGTTCTCACCCTTCTTCAAGTAGTAAATGGTGCCGTTAGCATCTTTTAGCGTGATGTCCTCACTACAGATGATTACTGGGCTGATTGATGTATATCCGGCGTTTACAAAGTAAACTGGTGTCTTCTTCTTCTCATAACCAAGCGCCCACTTAGTCCACGTTGAATTATCGCTCTCAAAGTCAAATGTGTCCCAAACATCATCGAAATACTCGTCCTCATGGAATGCAAACGGATAGCACTTGAATGTGATAGTAGCTACCAGATTCTTCTTAATCGGGTCGTCTGCTACTTTGATGTGCTTAACCTTGCCCATCCAATAATATCGACGGTCGTGAGTATCTCTCAACTTGCGTTGCGTTTTAGTAACCATGCTTGACTTAATCTGTCTTTCAGCAATTTTGCGATTCTCGTAGGTGGTGAACGGCAATTTAAACTCGTATGTAATCTCTCTTGATTCAAATACACGTTCTCCCAACGCAGAGGAGAAGTCGAGCTCACCTTGCATGTAAGGGATAGACTCAACGATTTCCTTTTCGTCTGGCGTCGGTGCTTCACGTTTTTGAAGGTACCAACCAGCGTCCCGACTGTTAAAATCGCCGAATTCTATATATTCTTTAATTTTAGTAATCATAGTCTGTGTCGTCCTTTCAACGTTTTAATCGTATCAATGGCGCTGTTGAAGTTATTAACTGTACCACCAACCAAGGCACCAGTATCCAATACCATGTTTTGACCTTGTGCGATTTGTTTCTTGACGTCCACAAGAGCGTCAATTACATCGTTAAGCAAGCTTGCTGAGTGTGCAGCGTAAGCTTCTTGACGGGCTGAGATAGTAGCGTCTGGCGTTTTATCTCGTAAGACTTCCATCTTAAGCTGACTAGCCATATTTGAGGTAGCACCAGTTAGCATGGCATTAGCTCGAACGTTGAAACCATTGACCTGTTCTCGAATGTAGTCCAGACTATTAGCAACCTCTGGGGCTGATTCGTCGATACCTCGAGCGATACCAAGACCAATCCACCAACCGACTTCATCACGGAAGAGGTGGGATGGTGAGTTGATTTTGGCTTTAGCTCGTGCCGCTCGTTCTGCTTGTGCCACGAGGGCGTTCGCAGCAGCTGTAACATCCCCAAGAGCTGAATTCATACCTGCAGCAAGCCCTTGCCCAATGTAAGCCCCAGCTGAGAAGAAGGCACCATAACCGCTACGGGCTGCGGCTGCCGCTTGGTTAACTGTCGCTTGAGTAACTGACACTAATCGCTGACCGCTTGATTGCATGGCTGATACCATCTGAGACCCATTATTTCTCACGCTTTGAACAATTGATATCATACCATTGTTAACAATAGCAAGGATCTGAGCCATAGTTGATTGCATGCTGGCAATCATAGTGGTTCCTGCGGTTTGAATTGCAGTCACCATTTGGGCGCCTGCTGTTGCTATACCCGTTGTCGCTCCTGACATAGCTGATTGAATGCCTGTTCCTAACGCTACGATACTTACTTGTGCTGTTGTTGCGTTCGCTCCTAGACTAGCTAACGCACTATTCGCACTTCCAGCTTGAGCATTGAATGATGCCAAACCTGCGCCTGCCATCATTGTGGCTGGAGCTATCGTCATAAGCATAGAATTAAATTGTACGACTATTGAACCCAAACCTGTAAGACCGGTTAATGAACTTTGAACATTAGATCCGAAATCGGTCATTGACGATGCTGTAGCTGTCAAAACAGCTGGTAAACCAGTTAATGAAGAAGTGAACGAAGTTAGTAACGCTGGTAAAGCCATTAATGTTGATTGCAAAATTACAGTAGATTGGCCAAGCATCATCATTCCACTACTTAACATTGTCATACCTTGACCAGCAATGGCTAAGCCTGCTCCTTGCGATGCAATTGCTCCTAAACCTGCAGCAGTTGCAGCAAGTGATGCGCTTAAATCAGCTAAACCTGTATTAGTGATCATCACGACACCTTCAGCTAAAGATTTGAAACCAAGGCCAGCATTTAGAGCGGCATCTCCGATTGATTGAATAACTGAAGCTATTGCTTGTAATATACTTGATAAGCCACTACTTAAAGTTTCAATGATTTTACTAATAGCTTCAGCAAATGTTGTGATAGAAGGAGCGCATAGCCCCAAAGCTAATCCAAAAGCTGCGACACCAGCAGCTGCAACAAGCATTCCTGCACCGAAAACGGTTGCCCCAGCTCCTGCTGTTAACAAACCAGCTCCTAAGACCAAGGCACCCGCACCAGCTACCAAGGCTCCGGCTCCCATGACTAGCAATCCGGCACCTAAAGCAGCAATGCCAATAGCTGCACTAGCCCCATAAGTAGCAATTGTTGGTAAATGACCTGCGAGCATTGATAATCCAGCAGAAGCTGCATAAACACCAACACCAACGAGAGCAAGAGCTACACCAAAAGCTGCTACACCGACGGACGCGACTAGTAATCCTGCACCAAAAACTAAAACACCAGCCCCTGCCACCAAAGCACCTGCTCCTAGCACAAGCAGTCCGGCTCCTGCTACTAGGGCTCCAGCTCCTAAGACAAGCATTGAAGCACCTAGAGCTGCAAGAGCGATCGAGGCTGATAATCCATAAGTAGAGATGACAGGTAATTGAACTGCTAATATAGCTAAACCAACCGAAGCGGCATATACTCCAACACCGATCAATGCAACTGCTGCACCAAACGCTAAAATACCAACTGCTCCTGCAGTTAAAGCAGGGCCTAAAAAGGCGAATACTGCTGCAAGCGCAGCGATTCCAACACCCAAACCTACCATGGTTATGATTGCTCCTGCACCAGCACTTGATAATTGGATGGCAGCTTGAACCAAAAGATAGATTCCTGATGCCGCTAACATTACACCAGCTCCAATCATCAATATACCTGCTCCTAATTTCAAGACAGAGCTTGCTGCTGCTCCTGCTGATGTACCTACTGCTGTATTTCCAGCGCTCATTGCGGTACTTGCAGCCGCATTTGTTGCTTGTGCAGCGGTAAGACTAAGAGTATTTGAAATCAATGAAACAAGGTTTTTCCCAAAATCAAAAGCTGATTTTAGACCTCTTGCAATCGTAAGACCTGTTTTGATGCCTTTTAAAGCAACCGCAAAACTAACTACACTCGTAATCAATGCACTCCACATTTCTGGACTAATTGATTGAGCAAGTTTTGAAAACCAACTTACAAGAGTTGAAATCCCATTTACGATCTGCCCTACTGCCGTACCAATTGTGTTCCAGGGAATAGCTTCTCCTAAATTCTTAGCAACTTCAACAGCTGCCCCAGATAAGTCCTTGAATGCACTGTATGCACTATTGATGGCACCTGTGTTAGCAAAAGATTCTACGACAAATTGAAATCCTCTAGCCAATTCTTGTATTACAGCATTTACGAATGTAATTACATTGCTAATCCCTTGGAGCAAATCTTTAAATCCATTCCCTTCGCTAGTAAAGGATTCAAAAAGCGACTGGATTGTCACGACTACATCCCGGAAAGTGTCCTTAACAACATCAAAAACGCCCTCGTCAACTCCAAGTGAAGAAAACAAAGATTTGAACCCTTGCTCAATTTTAGGACCAGCTTCTGCCAGGGCCACCTCAACAGCTTGAGGGAGCTGACGCATGATATTTCCCACCATTGGCACGAAGTTCCCAAGAAGAAAAGTTGAGGTAGTAGAAATGAGAGACTTAAGAGATGGACCGATATCCTCTCCAAGTGTAAGATTGGCTAAAAAGTTTGAAGCTGAAGCCTTCATCGCTTCAAACGAACCGCTGAAAGTAGTTTTAGCTTCTTCTGCTGCAACTCCAGCAATACCAAGTTCTTGTTGAACCAGGTCAATAGCTTCTACAATATCCGCAAAGTTGTTGATATCAAACTTCTTGCCCATCGCTTTCTCAAGCTTGCTGGCATCAGCCAGAAGCCGTTTCATTTCTTGTTGAGTACCGCCATAACCTAGCTTAAGGTTGTCCAGCATTGTGTAATTCCCCTTGGCAAAACCTTGGAAAGCCATTTGGATAGAACCAATATCTGTACCCATCTTAGCTGAGTTATCAGCCATAGAGAGAATCGCTTTATTAGCTGCTTCTGCAGCCTTCACAGCATCACCACCGAGCGCTTGCTTCAAGCTGGCACCGAAAGAAACAGCTTGCTCAGCGTATGTATTAGCAGAGATTCCTGCTGCGGCTGCAGCTGTAGCATATTGCTTCATGGTGTCTTCAGCGCCCTTATAAAGTGTATCAATACCACCAAAAGATTGTTGTAGCTTAGCGCCCTCATCCAAAGCGGTTGAGAAAACACCTTTCATAGCACTTCCCAAAGACTGAATCCCGGAAATAAGCGCACCGCTTACGATATTGGCTCCAAGGACAGATTTGAAGACTGAACCTAATTGCGTTCCGCTTTCGGCCAATCCTCCGACCATTCCTTTTAGACGTGCGACTCCTGATTGAGCTTTGTTGCCATCCATATCTACCTGAATGACGACCTTACCATCTGCCATCTTATTACCTCCTTTCTATTCCATATCGTAATCATCAGCTTCATCATCATATTCTTCAGAATCAGGCAAAGCATACTCTTTTTTTAGCTTCATCATTTCATCGATGTAAGCTTGAGAATCGCCTTTTCGTGGCTTGTACTTCCTGATTTTGATGACTTCAACGAATTTAGTACCTTCTGGCAATCCTGATAACAGGGCATTAAACTTTTTCCAGTGCAATTTTCCTCTTTCTTCAAGCAAATCAATGCCGTATGCTTGCATAAAACTCGAATAAATGAGATCACCATCTAAAGAAATATCATAGACAGGCGGTTCATTGCTTTGGGTAGAAGGTTCTTTTTGCATCACGTTGCCGGCCAAGTCGTACTCAACCGATACATCTTTCAGTGATTTTAACTGGATATGTTCCTCGAAAACCTGTTGGAAGATATCCATAGCATCTTCAATCGAGAACAACCCAAATCCATCTCCTGTAAGCATTTTTAAAGCAAAGAAAGGCTTAACCTGTTCTGGTATTTCCTCATCACACCACATTTCAAAAAGTCTAATGATGTTATCAAAGGACATATTGAGAGAGTAGACCTTATCACCAATAATCAACTCATCTGTTAATTTTCGTGATAGATCCAGCATGATTAACCCTCTAAATATTTCTTGATTGCTTTTTCAGAATTTCGATTCTCAAATTCGCTAACGATTCCACGGATTGCTTGGATTAGATAATAGATTGTATCCGTTGTTGTTTCTCCTGAAAATTTATAAACTTTCTCAAAAGCTTCTTCATCGAACAACTCTGTCCAACTCTCTTTAGACACTTTGTAAGCCTCTTCAAAAGCTGACTCGTTATCCGCTTCTTCTAGTTTTTTAGCGCGTTTTTCGAGGTTCTGCCCAATTGTTTTCATGCGTTTAATATTTGCATCATTCGCTACATATTCAAGCTGAAACTCCCCAAAATCAACAGGGATGATGTTGCTTAGTTTTTTAATTACGACCATTTTTATCTCCTTTCAAAAAAAGAAGACAAGGCGGAAACCGCCCTGTCTCTATTCAGGTAATACGTTTGATTTCTTAGGCTTACGAGTCCATACAATCTTGAACTTGATTTTTTCAAGCTCAGAAGCTTCACCGTCACCAATTTCAATCTCAGAAAGACGAGCTAATCCCTCTTTTTGAGTTTTACCATCAGATGAAACTTCTTTGTACCAAACGATGAGATCATCACCGACCTCGTCTTCTTTATCAGCTACAAAGTTCTGAGCCTTATCTGAGTAATCACGATGCCCTTCAAATGTGCGACCTCGAGTTTTTGAAACGATGATATTTTCTTTAGTTCCATCACCGTCAAAGTATGCTGCATCGTCGTCTTCTTCGTTGTTTTCAGGGGATGACGATTTAATCCCTTTAGCAATCCACATATACGCTTCTTTTTCTGGTGCAGTCTCAGGATTTTCAGCGCTATAAGGACCAATGAAATGTTTTCGTAGTGCGTTTTTGTTCTTTGCCATTTATTCTTTCCTTTCGATTTCAAGATTTGCTGTTACATCCAGCAAATAAGTGTAAAAGCCTTGTTCGTCCAACTCGTTTAAATACGGTTTCTTGACTTCAAGGCCTAAATAGTTATATGAATTGTTCTTGCTTGGTAATTCCAAGCCGATTTTTGATAAGGCAGTGTTAATCTGCCATAGAGTGTTATCAATTAGTTTCTGGTCTTTTGAC
This sequence comes from Streptococcus sp. CF7_Ac1-12, assembly GCF_024295905.1. Classification (GTDB taxonomy): domain Bacteria; phylum Bacillota; class Bacilli; order Lactobacillales; family Streptococcaceae; genus Streptococcus; species Streptococcus mitis_AP. The sequence continues at coordinate 44,680 of NZ_JANCPG010000008.1, forward strand.
TTGATTGCAATCTCAAAAGGTAGGTCCACAATTTGCGTCCCTGCCATGTCCTCTTCTACCACATTTCCACCAGGAAGCGGATAGATTACCAATCCCTCATGCTCGTCTAAATAGCCGTGTTTTGAGGGGATTTGGGTTTGAACACTTTTGATATGCTCCAGCAAGACCTCTGAAAAGTCGTTTTCGTGCATTATTTAACTCCCATTGCTTTGGCACCGACCTCTGCCCAATTCTTAGCATATAGAGCTGAGGCCTTCTTATCCCATCTCGGACCAGTTCCAGGTGTTGGTTTTTGACTCAGTAGCTCCTTCTTATTCGCAAAGAAGAACTTTCTTTGTTTCTCAGAAAAGAAACCTTTTCGTTTCTTGCCATAATAGAGCAATCTTGCGTGTGGCGCTGCATAGATAATCGAATCTTGTCGAACGTGTCCACTAGCTCTCAGTATTCCTTTTCTTTTTGGAACAAATCTATCCATATCCAATAGCATTTGGTTAGCTATGGCTAGTTTTCCTTTTGCGAAATTATCTGGAGAAACTTTCTTTTCAACACCTTTTAAGTCAATCTTTACACTAGCACCGCCCATCAAATTACCTCGATTTCATAAGCTAACAGCTTCTTAGTAAACGGATGGTATTGTGGAATAATGTCTTTGACGACATAACTGGTCTCGTCTTCCTCAACGATGCCACCAACAAAGCTCTTATCAAGCTTGATAGGGCAGTATTTAGGATAGACAATTACAGTCGATGAATTCCTTTCGCTCCGATGGTTACCAGTCCCAGAGTGAGAGAAGGTTCTGTCGAACTTGCAAGGAGATAAATAAAGAGGGTCAGAGTACGTCTCTTTCCCCCAGTCATCTTTCCCTTCGACCTTCTTAATCGTCAAAGAGTCAGGTAGCATTCGTTTATCTATCATAATCCACCCTCGCAAAGCCAAATCCTGCCATTCTCAGCCAGTTTTCAGCATCTCTCGATAAATTATACCTTTCGGCTAAAGAAAGCGAACCAGATCCATTCTGAGAGCCTGTGCGATAGCTTACTGATGTCCGTCCTACTGACATACTAGCAATAGATTGTCTATCTTCCGCAGTCATGATGCCCGAACTGTCCAAATAAGCAATCTGAAAGGCTGTGGCACGTTTGACAGCCTTCTTTCTTGCCTCAATATCGGTATCAAAGCTATTCATAGAGTAAAAATCTCTAGTGTAAGCATCGATAGTCATTTCTGCTCGTTGTAGCAATTGGTCAAAATCATCAACCGAATCAAAACCTAAACCTCTGAACTCTTCTCTTGTTAAGTAGGTCATGACAACACCACCTTACATCAAGAAGTCAGTTGATTCAGGAACTTCTGGAACTGGTTCTGTAAGTTCTACAGGTGCTACATCTGGCTCGATACACTCAAGCCATTCTTCACCGAAGTGAGCGGTTGAGCGTCTGTTGATTTCATCCGCTTCAGCAGATGTCATTTCATAAACAACACCTTCATCGAATTGTTGCCCTGTTTTTTCAACATAAAAATTATTTTTTGCTTCAAATTTGGCCATTTAGAACCTCCAAAAGCTCATCTTTGGATTTGGTTGAATAACCTTCAATCCCTTTTTCTTTAGCAAGAGCTTTCAGCTCTGCCAAGGTCATTTCGGAAAGTGAATAAGTTGCCAAAATTTCTGCGATTTGGCCATCTTCAATCACTTCTTCAAAGCCATCAGCGATTAGCTGAGCTTCTAACAAGCTACCTTCTTGTACTGTGTAGACTTGATTCCCTTTTTCGTATTTACGCATTTTCTACCTCCCTAATTAAGCAGATTTGTGAGACACATAGACACCATCTTGTTTTGATTGCAAGACAAAAAGATCATGATAGAGACGGTTTTGATACAAGTATCCGTCACCTTCAGTGTGTTGACCAGGAGCAAACAGATAGATTGAGTTGAATTTAGCTTTTGCGATTACTGCTGGCTTAGCCACGATCAAGAAGTTGATGTTTTTACCATCAGAAGCCTTAACAAATCCAGTAGTGAAATCAAATTTAGTCTTGAAGCGTGCATCATCCCATACTTCAATAAGCTGAACTCCGTCAAGTGAAGTGACACGAGTGTCAATGCCTTGAGGTGATGTAGTAGCGATTGAGCGTGTGAACTCTTTAGAGCGTTCCAAGAAGTCCATAACTTCGCTAGAAACATACATAACGATGTTCTGAGCTCCATATTTACGAACCGGCAAAAGAGCAGCCTTCAATTTAGTGTAGACGTTCACTTCTGACAGATCATCTTCAGACTTGAAGTGGTTGTTTGTGATAGCTTCTGTAGCAATTTTAGAGAAGCGGTAAGCATCCACTTCTGGAGTTGCATGCTCTGTGATGAATGTGTTAGATACGTTAGCAGCAGAAAGCTCTTGGTTAGTTTCGTCTACGTCTGCAGCATCCACGAAGAACTCGACGTCACGGTCGAATCCTAGTGTATAAACTTTCTTGTCGTTTGAAACTGTACCAGAATTATAGCCTTTAGAACGAGTGTGTGCTTTATACCCAGTAACTGAAATTGTAGGCAACTCGAAAGACTTAGCGCCTAGCCAGTTTACTTGTGGCGTTTCCAAGATGCTTGTAAGTGCGCCTTGCATCAATTTCTTTTCAAAAGTGCCTTCGTGTTTAGTAATATAGTTGATTGTCATTAATCATTCTCCTGTCAATTATTTAGTCCTAGAGCCTTTAAAAAGGCATCTTCTTGGTTCGTTCCAGCCGTTGGATTCCCTCCAGCTGAAAATGTCGGCTTTTTCTCCTCAGATTGCTCTGTGCGCCCAAACTGAGGATATTTCTGCAACACTTGACCAATAGCATCTTCGATAGATACCTCATCGGATACCAAGCGAGCAGATAGAGTGATGACGTCGTCCACAGATTCGGCATTTACTCCCAAGGTCAGAGCTGATAGTTTAGCTTCCAGACTTTTCTTGTCTGATAAAGCCTGTTTCAGTTCTTTTTCTTTAGTAGCAAGCGTCTCTGATTGTTTCTCAGCCTCACTCTTTTGTGAGTCTTTCCACTCTTTGAGTTGTTGGAGTCCTTCTTTAGCGCTCTTGAAATTTTCAAACCCTAGGTCTTTGAAGATTTTCTCTTGTGCTTTCTTGGACTCTTTAGCTACAAGACCAGTCACCTCTTCTTGAGTGAAAGTCTTGACAGATTGCTTTTGAGCCTGTGACTCAGTATTTTCTCCAGTATTTGCTGACTGGTCAGCTTGTGTTTGAATGTCATCTGCCATTCTTCCGTCCTCCTAAAATTAGGTATTATCTTCCGTTCTTTACCGACTGCGGATAAAGTCAAGCAAAAAACCGCATCAAATTTGACACGGTTTATAGTGGTTTATAGCAATTTACTGCATGAAAAAAGCGCCTAGATTGTTCTAAGCGCTACGCTACTGAAATACTAAGGATTTCATCCTCAAAATACTCATAAAGAGTACCGTCGACATCTAAGCCAATTGAGTCAATCTCCTCATCGTTGTCATCTTTGTCACAGTATTCTTGGACAAATCCTGAAACTATTGAGCCATCTTTAAGCACAAGTTTCACGTTTTGTCTTAAAAAAGTCCATAATTTCATGACTTACCTCCATACGTTGGGACAATGTGTGCCCCTGTCTTTCTATAATGTATCCTAAAGCTATCAGTTTCAAACATCTCACCTGTTTGTTGGTCGATATACACACCAACCTTGCTATTGTGTTTTATGATTTCTTTTTTAGGAATGTAGTTAGAGTCTTCTTTATACAAGAATTTCCCTGTGCCTGAATAACGTTTAATAAGCTCAGCAGCCTCATCCATTGATATTGTCAAATAGCTTGGCTCAATCTGATTGCCATTGGCTAATTCAGTTTCAAGTCTCCTGCGCCATTCGTTAGTACCTTTTATGTGGTCAGCTTGTTTTTGCTCATTGATTTCTGCCTTAATTATACCATCTTTTACAGCGTTTGTGAAACGTTCCCGCATTTCTTTTTGCTCTGCTCTGTGTTTCTCCAGCTTTTCAAGTTTTTTTCTGACCTTAACCTCTTTCTTGGCTTTGGTATAAGGGTCATCATAGTATTTCTCTCTAGCTTCATCCCGTTTCAGGAAGGGGTGCTTATCGATGTAATCTTTCAAAGCAGTGTTTTGAGTGTCTATCTTGCTCTTGTACTTGTTTATCAGGTCATCATCACCCAATTTCTCAGCGATGTGAAGTTTTTCCTTGTTAGCTCTGATAGACCGTTCTAGAGCTCTCTGCTTAGCTTCTGCGTTGGCATTTTCTTTTGCTTGTTCTGGACTAACCGAATCGACGTCCTCGCCCAAATCGGGTTTATAATTGGCTCCTGGGATGAACGGCGTCAGCATGTGTCCGCAGTTAATACCCAAACAACCTTCAGGCCGACCGTAGCCATAATCAGACAAAGCGAGAATATGCTCTCCATGCTCTGTTCTAGCGTGACCGGTTGTGACAATATGATGTTGTAAAGGAGCGCATGACTTACGAGCTGATGCTTTCTTTGAAAAATAAAAGGTATCAATTCCTAACTCTTCAGCTGGTCTTGTTCGCATTTCTCGATAAGTTCGGTAAGTTGTCGTCTTGATAACCGTCCGTGCGTAATTATCAATCTTCCAGTTACGTCCAGCTCTATCCTTGAATCCTTGAAATCCTTTCTCTTGCCACTGCATGACCGTGTCAGAAATAGCCTTATCAGCAGTTGAAAAACCTGTAACCACTCTAGCGACAGATTGTTCCACAATACCTTTATATGCACCAATTACAGACATCGGCAAAGTAGTATTGATTAAATTGTGGATATCTCCGACCGCTTGACTAGCATAATCGGCAAGGATTTCTTGAATGTGATTGCTGTTTCCTGCGGATCCATGCCCTAAATCTTCTAAAAGTTGCTGCTTCGTGTCCGTGTAGAGCCTCAACCCCTCATTTTCAACAATGTAGCGTAGCTGTTCTTCAGCAACTCCAGAGTATTTAGAGATTAGCTTCAGGTTCTCCTCGTTCAGCATGTGCATCTGCTGCATCTTTTCAAGTTGCCAGATGTACGGTTGCTTATCAAGATAGACCGTGCCACGTTCCGTTACACGTTCGACCACGTTGTCAAACAAATCCAAAGCTAACTGATGATAAATATCCGCGACGTTGCTCGCTTGAAGTAGCAGTTGCTCGTCATTGAACTGGATTGGTGGTCTCTTCTTTGACATCTAATCACACTCCATAAATATCAATATCCTGTTGATTTCGCTGACTGTTAGCCGTATCTATTGTCTCCTGATTGATTGCCTGAATCATCTTCTTAGCGTCAAGCTCTGATATGTTGAAAGCCTTTTGAATAGCGTGAGCCTTGCTGACAATACCACTGGCCAAAGCCTTAGTCCAATAATCAAGCTCATTGTTCTTGTCGGTAAAGACTCCATCGTCCAAATTGATTGCAATCTTATCCATTTGAGGAATTGGACCACTATACAATTCATACAAACTACCCAGCTCACAGATTGAAATAATCAACTCTTTCAAAGACTGCTCGACCAGACTGACAATGCTGTTTCTCATTTGGTAAGTATCACTATTTTCAGATACGACCTCTGTCGCAGTCTTCAAGCTCTGCCCGTCAAATGTAAACATTCCAGCTGATACACCTAGGAGCATTTCAAAAAGCGCTAGACCCTCGTTAATAGTCTTGATGTAATCATCTGCCCTGATTGCAGTTGTTAAATCTGTGATTGTTCCGCCATCCATATCGCTTGTTGACAAGCGTAAGTAGACATTCTGCTCTGTTTCAAATCGCTTGACAAGTTTAACGTCTCCGTCCTGGTTAATCATTCTTGTTTCTGTGAGATTTTCAGGAACGGCCACTCTACGTTGACCCATCTTAACTTCCCACTTGAACTCGTCATAGGTCGTATTAATGAAATCAATCGTGCTCTTGGCATTATCGAAGATTGATAAACCAAGAGGCGAATTGATGTCCTTGTTGTTCATTCCAGGAGGTTTCAGGTAAGAAAAAAGCGGTCTTGTTAGACCGTCAAGTTCAACTTGTTCTTCTAGATCCTCGTAGACTTCAGCTAGAGGAACACGTCCACCTACTTGTTCAGAACTTTCAGACCTGTATAGCTCGTTTGAAATGATGTATTTCCCATCTTTCGCCCATTCGTGAAACTCAATTAAGGTATAGTAGATGTTCTTCTGACCTGAAGCCTTTATCGTCTTAGTCACGATAGCAGCACTTGAAATGTCCTGTGTATTGCTCTGCAACGGCAAAAAGACAGGTGCTTGAACGAATGACACTCGCACTCGTCCGTTATCTACATAAGGCCTCATAGCAAGACCGCCTAGAGCCAAACAACTCTCGAGATAGCGCTCGAAGTTCTTATTGAAGCGGTCATTCTTCAATGTTTCTTGAATGAATGCATCTGCCTGTTCGTCGTCCAATTTAATCGAAGCCTGCTCGTTAAAAACCAGACTGGCAATCTTCTTGGCAGCGGTTCGAGCGATTGGCAAATGAGTCGCTTCTCTTTGCTTCTTGACACCATCGGTATTCGTGTATGTTATCTTCTCAATGTTGCTCTGATAGTATCTTAGGTTCTCGTTGATTCGACGATACTCTGCGCTTGTTACTGCGATTTTAGGATGGTCTGTGATACTTGCGAGACTTTCTGTAGTCATTGCATACTGTCCTCTCTTAAATAGATTTTTGACAAATTGAATAATGCCCATTTATCGGCTCCTTATTGCTAAAAATTAGCGTAATGCTTATAGAATACGTTCACACTATATCTGAATTCGTCCATTGCGTGGTTATCTTTATCAATCGGTCGGCCGTTATCGTCACGACTGTAAAGACCAATCTCTTTCAAGAAATAGTAATGGTCGTACTCTTCTTCTTGGTGATTGATAAGCAAGAACTGACCTGAAGATATAATGTTCTGGCCACGCTCAATCCCTACCTCGATACCCTTCGCCTTGCTGCTGACATCATGCGCGTTGTTCAAGGCTCCCTTTGTCTGAATTCCTAGCTTATGCAATTCCTCTCGTAAGGATCTACATGCTGGGTCAATCCAGACATCGGTATAGCGCATTTGATACTTGCTCACGCACCACTGAATAAATGCTCGAAGCTCGACTGCATAGGTGGACATAGCCTTGACTTGGCCAGTTTCAGCTCCGCTGTGATAGTAATGAGCTACACGATTGAGCCTAAAGAAAGTCTTGTTGTCCTCTCTATGCTTAGTAACGATGTTACAAGACATTGAGGTGGCGTCAGATTGCCCACCATCGCCGTTGAAGTACATTTCCATAGGTTCGCCTACCAAGTTGTCCTTGATGTTCTTTTCAAGGTCAAATAGGCCATAAATAACGCCCTGAGGCATCACCCTCTGACCAAGTACGTCTCTCTTGTAGAGATAAGGATTTTTCTTAAGCGATTGAATAATAGACTGCTTACGCTCTTCAGACAGAATCGGATTGTCGTCCATGGTCCAATGGGTCCAGCGTGTGTTCTGGACATCAAATACATCCTTAATAACTGGATGTTGTGGAGCTGGAGGGTTAAGGTCAGCTAGATGATAGCGTAGTTTAGCGGCCCACGTCCGTCTGAATGCCTCCTGGATAAAGTCCATGTTCAGCAGATTGATTTCACAAAAGACCACTGAGCCTAAAGACATACCAGTGATAGCACCTACACTATTAGCTTTACCTCCACCTTTGTAGTAAACTCGTTTAGTTCCGTTTGGTGTATTGATTAAGAGGTGATCTCCGTGTTCGTCGTGCCTGATTTTGCAATTGCCGTCGAAAATATGCATTAGACCTGTACCGTCACCATCAATGAATAGACGGTAGGCTTGCTCTTGATTGTATGCAGCTATCAAATGGTTTTCGTCTGGTGACTCAATCAAATATCTTGCGTATCTGAAATGACCAGCGGTTGTCTTACCACTTCGAGGCGTGCCCTCGTTGACCTCGAGCTCATAGTTGAACGGTCTACGAATGATGTTGAGTTGTTTGTTTGAAAAATCAATCTTCAACCTCATCACCACCTTTTACCGCATTTAAGAGAGCTTCCATGAGAGTAGTATCGGACTTAGAGTCTTGATTTCTCTCAATCTTGATTTTGAGCAATTCAATCTCTTGTCTGATTTTCTCATCTGTCAACTCAAGGTCTTTCCACGCCATGTTGTTCATGCCGTCCAGAGCCGAAAGAAAGGCGTTTGAATTAGCTTGTCTAATACCTTCATTCTCGATGCTTGCCCTAGCTTTATTTTTCAGCCATTCATACTCATTGAAAGCCTGCTCTCTGGACCATAAGGACATATTAGAGAACTGTTTGAGCAGCTCACGATACCTTACCAAAACCTTACCATTTTGAAGAAGCTCGCTTGCTTTAACATCGACCGTGCTATCTTTCCACTTTTTAGAAGTTGAAAAAGCTTGTCTATATGCTTGTCTTTGAGATAGTCCGGAGATTATTCCTTGGACAAATAGCTCTTGTTTTGGGGTTAATTTATCCACTCACCGGACTACCTCCTTTCCGACAAAATAAAAAGCCACACGATGTGTGACCTTTTTGCAAGCAGACTACAGACTTGCGTGTTAATCAGAAATCTATCTTGAAATACTTTCTTTTTTATTTTTTTGTAGTCTTTACAACCTCTAGCGGAATCAAACCGCCTAGCTTATAACTTACCTAGGATATAATTAGCTATGCAATCATGCAAGGTCCAGTCGCTCCGCAACCATTTGTAAGTTAATGAGTGATATATGAATGCTAAGCCTGTTGCCTACCCCATTCTGGGACACAAAACACTCAAAGGAGAGGGGAGGACTTGAACCTCCAAGGCCATTACAGCCCCCTGACATTACAGGTAACCATCTACCAATTCTGAGACCTCTCTCTTCAATTCTTGATACTACCATTCTAACAGATTTTAGACTTCATGCGCATTCACTTTAGCTCACTTTGTCTATAATAGTCTCCTCTAGTTCAGACTCAGCCTGTTTGCGTAATCTGTAATAAGTTGCCTTACTTATTCTCAAATTGTCGCAAATATCCTCAATGTAGGTCTTAGTAATGTAAGTCATTCTAAGGACAGACCTGCTTTTTGGATTTTTAAGCCTGTTGATCATTCGACCTAATTCAAGTTTCCTGTTGATAACCTCTTTAGTATCCTGCTCTATAGCCTCTTTCATCACTACCAACTGAGTATAGACGTCATCAACTTTTCTAGTCTGTCCACCTCGGACTTTGACATCTGACCACTTAGGACTTGAGAGCAAACCTGCCTCAAGCTCATTGATTTCATCTATACGGCTTTGGATGTCCATATCAAGGTCTTGTAATTCTTTCAATAGCTCTTTAGCCTTGTTCACTCTCTATCTCCTTTGTGATATAATAGTCTTTGCGAGAACTATTAGCTAAGACAGAGGGTGTCTTGGCTTTTTTTATATCTCAATCCCAAAGAAAGTACAGATATCTTCCAATGCACATTTAGAAATACTACTGCCTGTTTCCCACTTGGCTATCGTATCTCTGTGATACCCTAATTTAATAGCCAAATCACTTTGAGTCAATCCCGTCTCACATCGCTTTCTTTTTAGCATTTCGGCAAAAGGATTTGTCTTTTTTCTCAAAAACATACGAGGGTCAAGATTCAATTTTTCGCAAATAACAAACATATCTCCATCTTGTGGTTGTGCTTTTCCGCTTTCCCAATGACAAATAGTTTCTGGGGTAACTCCAAAGATTTTAGCAGCCTCAATTTTCTTTAGACCCTCGGCTTTTCTCCACAATTTGAACTGTTCCGAAAAATATTTCCTATCCTTCATCATCCACCTCAATCTTTACGACTGCCCTACCATTCGGGTTCCGTTTTTGCGTTGATGCGAAAGTATAATACTTCAACATCCTTTCAGCAATTCCAGTTTCTTTGCTGATCTCTGCAAGAGTTCCCATGGTAATGAACGTATCCCCTTGATATAGAGCATACTCACTCATTGCTTAACTCCTCAATCAGCCAGTCAAGATTCTTTCTGGCTTTTTTCAAGTCTTCAAGGCCGTTTTTCTTCTGGTGTCGTAGTATGTACTTCAAACTGTTACCTAGAAAAAAACCTTTCAGCTGTTCTGGTGTCATGAAATTTCTTAAAGCATCGATAGATTCCATACCGTATCGCCCTTGGTAGTGATTTGGTTTGTTTACGTTGTCAATTATTTCTGGGTTCATTTTTTTACCTCATTAACTTTCTAATATACAAATTCGTTGACCAGGTCGCAGATAAAGAGCCTCCAATCAGATTCCCTGAACGTTAAGAAACGATCTGTAGTAAAATTTCTAAGTCTTTTGTAAAAGAGCATCTTTAGTTGAATTGACTCGCCAACACTCAGTAATGTACCGGGGAAGCGATGCACTGAATGCACTCTATTCCCGTATCCCGAAATATCTAAATGTATTATCGTTTCTGGATATATGCGCCCCATATTAGCTTCAACTTCAAACTCAACCTTAACTTCTTTCACAATCGGAACCTCGTTAAAAATTGGTCGTGCAGAAAATAATGGAGACGGGATTTTTTGAATTTTCTTTCTTCCTAAATATGGATATTTTTTAGGTCTCATCTTTCTACCTCAATTTCTTCCATAATGCTTACTTGCTCCGTGTAAATAATAAGTGCCATCTTTGCGCTTGTTCACGTAATACGTGTACTGCCCATCTGGGCTGGCATAGGAAATCTGCTTCTCTCCTCCCTAAACTCCGTTATCTCGCATCATGTGGCAATTTTCCATAATCCATTCTACATCAGGCATCTAGTAACTCCTTGTTCTCGTACACATTCCCAACAACCTCACAACCAGTATGTCGTAACCACAATTCGCATCCGTGTTGTTTGGATTCAAGACGATATGCTCCACCGCGATGTCGTACAACCTCGTAATAAGTCGGTTCAGAATAGACATCCTTAGCCATTTTGACTATATCCCCCTCAAATATTTCCTTGCCGTTCTTGTCTTTGAGTCCTGTTGATTGCATGATACATTCATAATCATCATCAAAATGTAACCAATTTTTTCTTTCTTCAATCCAAATAATAGGACAAGTCCAGTTTCCATCACTTAGATCACAATTACCTACCATGACTTTGTAATTCATTTCGTTTCGCGCTTTATCCCACGCTCTAAATTTCGGTATCATGCCAACACTCCTTAAATAAACAAACTAGCTAGCCATATCAAAAATGCACATGTAATGATTTTTGAAATACTGCTTTTTACGGCATATGAATAATCTTCATAAGATTCTTTTTTGCTGGATAACACAGGCCAAATGAAAGATAGTAGTGCATCCATCCCTAAAGCTTGCCAGACTGTAATTTTACCAACTGGAACAATTGTTGTGATAATCTCATTCCACCCATACTGAACCACAAATGGCGATACAACGATTACAAATACCGCCCCAATAATGATTCCTAGTTTTTTCATTTTATAAATCCTCCTCTTTGACAAACGAGCCGTCTACCATCTTACCCTTACGGTCTTTAATCTCGTTCTCTCGCCCAATGCTCAACATGATGTGCTAATAATTCCATATTTGTTGTCATAGTAACACCTCTAATTCTTCCAGCTTGAAATACTTTGTTAGTTCGTTCTTCAATTCCTCGATAGTACTGCATCGTCCGATTAAATCAGATACATCTAGCATCGTGTCCTCTTTATTCAGAGTGTTCTCTCCTACTGCATCAGCTACCCATTTTGGATGTGTACCAGCGTAGGAGAACTGATTTTGAGGTAATAACTCAAGTAATGCTTCGTATCGTTCTTCTAGTGAAACCAAGGCGCCAAGCGTATCAATAAATGCAGTATCCGATTTCCTGGTTTCAAAAACTTCTGGCCAATTTTGCTTTACAATTTCAGCATAAATAGCAGACCATTCTTTGTCTGAAAAACGTGATTTTTCAACCAAGGCGCCGTATTCGATTTCCTTACCATCGACTGTTACTTTATAATTCATATTCTTACCTCATTTCCTACTTTAATCTTATCCCACTGCTCCTTCGTAACCACGAACACGCCATAGTCACGAATTGTGACAGTATACAGCTTGCCATGTCGTCCTTTCTCTACGACTCTGCCTTTGATTTCGGCGCCTTGATTATCAGCCTTATATACAATCATCGGGCGCTTTTCTTCTAATTTCTTAATCTGGATACTCTGCCAAATATTTAATCCAGCAGACAATAATATCCAGATTGCGATAAATCGTTTCATTTTACCTCCTATTTTTTTATCTTTTAGATTTCCTTTTGCCGATTAGTTCAACTAAACTTCCTACAAGGAATACCAACCCTCCAAAAAGAAAAGAATGTACTAACAGAATTGGTATTAAATAAGGTTTGATTGGGAAAATTGAAAATACCCATGTAAAATACCATTCAATAAGTCCGCAAATAGTAAGGAAAACGACTGCAACTGTTGATAACATTAATGTCACTGCTCCGATACCTTTTATAAAGTCACTCATCTTTCACCTCCTCAACTTATCTTGTGGCTTTCCAGGTCTCCAAATTCGTGGCCATGATTTACAAAATACGAACCAATCAGGATTGCATCAGCTTCATCATCTTTGACGTTCATGTCGAATTCATCCGAAACCTTAGCAACTGCCTGCAGCTTCATTGATTTCTTGCTACGGTCTTTGTAGCTGAACTTCCAGTGCTTGCGCCAGGTCGACACGTTCACGAAGTACACATTGTCAGCAATCAATCGTCCAAGGATGATGCCTGTCACAATTCCAATACTGATCATGGACTGCTGATTTGGCCCCATGACCGAGTTCTTCTCGACCACAATCGATTCAAAATGGCAGTCGTACTTCTGGAGCGCCCTTGATTGAATGGCTCGCAATTCGCTAGCCATGAAGCGCCCACGTTCAAAGAACGATTTGCTTTTATGTTTTAAGACACCACTATGGACAAGGTCAGAGCCGTAAAATACGGCCCATCCTGTCGCAGTAGTTGAAATGTCTAACGATAATGTCAGAGATTTCATTGCAGTTCTCCCTTGATTCCACAGAGATCAAAAAGATTTTGTTTGTTAGCCTCGATATATTCAAAGAATATTTGTAGCTCAGCTAGTTTTCTTTTTTCTTTCTTCACTCCTAAACTAGTATGGTATTCTATGTCCTCCTCAGGTTTAGCCTTAATGTCTAGCCAGTATAGAGGTTCAAAAACGTCCCCATTTTCATCTAAAGACGGCTCTGCATCCTGGTTTCTAAAAACCATCTTCATATCATAGCCAATCATATTCTCAATTTTGATTTCTTTATTTTCAATCTCGATTACGATTGATGTTTTTGGGACATTGATTTTAGTTATCATGTTGTTTCTCCTGTAAAAATTCATTGTAAACCTTAGTAAAAATCTCTATTACTAGGTTTTGTGGAATGTTTGACCGTTCGTTGTATGACTTAGAAAATTTTCCCCACTCAATTTCTGGCTTGATAATGTCATTTTTAAGACCCAAATCAAGATTACTAGCAAACTTTGTAGGTTTCTGCAAAGGGTAGTCATAATTGTTGTAGCGTGTGAGATTGAGATGTGGGAGCTTGAAATCCATGACATCCTCAATATATTTCCACAAGCGCCCACTTGCTGGGTTCTCTATGATGAAATATTTAGGGTTATACCGCTTGATGATCTCAATGGTATTGAAAGCGCAAAGCTCCCCATTTACCCTTTTCATAAATTGACGGTCATACTGATAATTTATATAGGCTTTCTCGTAGTCAGAGGCGTTCCTAATCGTAAACATGCTAGGCTCCCTTTGTGGAGCAAAGAGGCTATCTGAGAGGTCTTCTTGTTTCCAGCAAGCGTTACCCTCGCACATAGCACTAGCATTACTCCAGCTTTCACATGGTGGGCTAGCTATTATCAAATCAGGTTTTGGCAACTTGTCAAGTTTATCAAAAAGCGTGTTGTCTCCAAATAAACGCCCATAGTCTGCAAGGTTCAAATTTATAAAATGATCGTTCTTGTTTTCTATGTCTATTCCGATTGGATAGATGTCAATATTCGCCCCCCCCGAACTATTCAGAGCTTTCACGCCTGTTGTATAGCTACCATTCCCGCTGTCAAACAATGCCCAAACGGTCATTTTTTTATCTGACATCGATACCTCCTAAAACGGCAAACCGTCATCTGGGATGTCAAATGGATTAGGATCGGCAAAAGGTGAGCTATTCCCATTTTGGGAACTGTTGCCTTGCCCTTGAGACTGCTGACTGTTGCGACTCTCTAGTAGAGCGACGCTCTCAGCGACTACTTCGGTCACATATCGACGCTGACCGTCTTTCTCGTAAGACCTCACTTGTAGACGCCCTGTGAGGCCAATAAGTGAGCCCTTGCTACAATACTGAGCAATGACGTCAGCTGTTCCTCTCCACGCTTGGAAATTGATAAAATCAGCCTTACGGTCTCCATTTTCGTTCTTGAAATTGCGATTGACCGCAAGTGTGCCCTGCAAGCTAGATACATTGTTAGGCGTTTTTCGTAGATCAGGAGGCGCTACAAGCCTCCCAACCAGTGTGACGTTGTTAATCATCTGATTTGTCCCCTCTAGTGCTACGCTCTCCCAAGAGATACCCTAAAAACATCCATAGGATAGCCATTCCAATCTCTTTGATAAAATCATTCATTATTTCTCTCCTTTGCATTCATAACATACATTTTGGCCTACATCTTTTGCCTTGATTATTGATAAGCTACCACATTTCTCACAGTTGATTAAAAAACCTAAACCATTTGAATTGATACTGCTTATATTGTTCTCTGAGGGAACTTTGTAAATAATCAATGCGGATGTATGCCAATATTCAGCACTGACTCCACTGTCAGCGACAGCAGACACATTTGATTGAAATTTGATGTCAATCAACTTAATGCCTGGATTTTCGGCAAGCCAGCTATTTATTTGATCATCAATCGCCTCGTCAGATGGGTAGTCGGATGATAAAAATACTGTTTTAATCATATTCCCCTCCTGGATTGTGCCACCACTCTACCAGTTCGCTGTGATGGGCGTTTAGGTACTCATCAAAGTCCTCAAATTGACGGATAGCCCATTTTAAGCGTTGGGTGTCTTCTCCACGTCGTGAGCAGTACCCGCTCACTTTAAAAACTGGAGTAATCTCACTCACAATGCGAGGGCTCAGGTCGTCAATATTTATGATTTTGTGATTTTTAATTTCAAAATCTAAGATGAACTCATCCCCTAGGTTGTGGATAACCTGCAATCTCTTGCCGTCTGAGTAGATGGCTACGCTGTCAGATATTTTTCTGATGTCCATAATTACCACCCACATTGTTCATTGAGTTCAGTCTGAGTCAGTGGCTCAATACGTTGATAACCTCTGACTTGATAGTTTTCCTTAAATTTAAACCCTGCTTGTTCAAGAGTAGCCTTGAGACGGTCTTTTTCGGCTGTATCTACAAAATACACCTCTAAAGTCATTTTTTGGGTATATCGTTTTAGGCCATTTTCAGCCCCTCTAAGAGCGTTTGGCTCATTTTGAGGGATTTGCCCACCGCCCAAGATTTCGCCTGTTTCTGGGTCAAAATTTGGGGCCTCTGTTGATTTTGGAGCTTGTTCCTGCTGTCTAGTTTGTTGAGCTGCTAAAAGCTCCTGACTAGCTCGCTCTGCTCTTTCTTGAGCCTGTCTAAGTTCTTCCTTTTGCTTTTCAAATTCATAGTCAGATTTGATTTGTTCAAAGACCTCAGCAAGAGTCAAGTCTTTCAGCTGTCTAATGTAAGGTGAGTCAGTCATGCCGTACTCAGCACATAACCCTGAAATAGCTGACTTAGCCTTTTCAAATTCTTGCTGTTTCTGAAATTCAAATGTGACCATGTCGTCAAGTGATTTCATTGTGGCTTTTTTAAGCGTCACGCCGTCAGCCATGAAATCGCTAGCCTTGACATAATCAAGGGCCTTTTCATCAAATAGACGAGGGTCCAGCATATACTCAGCTGATTTGTTGGCTAGATAGCCTTTGACCGTGTCAATTCTGACAGCCTTTTGATGTTCTTCAAATTCTTTGACATCACTAGCAATTTTGGTAATGATGTCTTTTAGAGGCTGGATGGCATTCTTGACATACTTGTCAAACTCGTCAGCTGGTTCAGATAAGACTTTCTTATTTCTGATCCGCTCGTCAGAGACCTGCTTGTCTAATTTTCGTAGATCGGCAAGTGTCTGCTTGTCATCCTTGATGGTTGCAGCTGTAACCGTGTAATTTTGATACTTGGCTACAACCTCATTGATATTCTGCTCAAATTTCTCACGGTCAATGATTTCAACCTGTGCCTGTGTCACTTTTACCTGTAATTCTTGCATGTTAACTCCTCTCTAAAATTCAAGTTCGTTGTCATCTAGTAGCTCACCCTGGATTGGCTCCTCAGTTTGAGTAAGTTCAGGAACTGTGTGGGCTTGCTCTTTGTTAAATTGCTCAATCTGAGCCATCTTGCGTGCAATGACATCCTCACGGCTCTCTTGAGGTGTGACGTCTTTGATACGGTCAAATGTTTCTCCACCGTCGTCCTCGGTGTACATGTTACCCAAATCCTCAGGGAAAGCCTCTCTAAGAGCATTAACTAGGGCTGTTTTTCTGATCATAGTAGCTGGCATGCTGTTCCATGTGCTTTGTTTCTTGTTGTATTCTTCAAGAGATACCTGAATTTCTACAGGTACTTTGAAATTTTTGCGATAGACTCTAGCCCAACCGCCTACCAAAGTATCACCTGGTAGCATAAGAGCCCCTTTGCGTTCGTGCATAACGCCATCTTTATCTACAGCAACCACGCCAGCCTCAAATCCCTCATAGTTTTTACTCTGGGCTGCACGTTTCAAGAAAGCCTCTTTAGAGACAATCAAGCTGAACTCTGTCCCTCCATTGCGGTTTTTATAGGCTACAATGTAGACCTCGTTAGCTAAAGGGTTTAGGTTACGCCCTTTAATAAGTGACAAAGCTTGTCCCACCTGTTTCTCAGTAAGTAGATTCTGAGGATCAAAGTAACGTTTGATGTCTTCAAATGTCCAGTCAAGGGCATTGACAGAAATGTCACGTTTAGCCTGTTGTGTTGATAATTGATTATTAGTCATTTTATTTTCTCCTTAATTCTTCATTGTCAATCTGCGTCTAGCATTTTGTTTCAGGTCGTCCAAACCGTTTCTATAATCATCAATAAGTCCTAAATTGCTATCGATAAATCGCTCGACTACTCTATTCAGCAAGTCTTGCGACGTAGAGCCTTCGAGTTCAGCTAAAACTCCAATCAATTCTTTCTGTTTCGGAGACATTTCAATTCTGATATAACTTTTCCCTTTGTTTGAAGGTATATTTGTCATTTCTTTCTACCTTTCGTCTTCTTCAAATTCCAATTTTCACGTTTTATACGTCTATTTTCGTTTTGCAATTTCAAAATAATATCCTGTTGATCGTTGATGATTTCTCCGAGTTCTCGGCCAAGATGAATATATTCAGCTCGCCGGTTATCGATTTCTTCGTGTAGCTCCTGAATCATACTTCATCACCCACGTATCGATACTGCCCACATCCAACATAGATGTACTGGCTTGGGTCAAGTTCTTCTCGTTCTTCAGGCGGTTGCATTATATCTCTGTCATAATCAAACATGCGCATACACCTTTCCAAGTTCCAGAACTCGTTTCACATATCTGGCCTTGGATGTTAGCCCAAGATCCAACAATTCGTTTTTTTCTTCATGATTGGCCAAAAGCCACACACGGTTTTCAAGTTCAATTCTGGTCATCTTCCTGCTCCACCTCTTCATCTTTCATTTTGATTTCTAGTCTTGTCATGGCTTCATCTACTGACTTGCCGTCTAAGATGTCCTTGATCATGTGGCTTACATCATGAAACGATTTAGCTCTGGTTCTTCCTTTTTCGCTATCAGGAACCAAACCGAGGTCTTGCATAAGTAGGAATGCTACGCTTGCATCGTGCATTGCTTTCTGAAGTTGTTTTATTTTCTTGATTGTACGAATTGTTTTAAACATATTGTTCTCCTTTTTCGATTTGTTCTTTGTACTTGTAGGCAGCAAGCTCCTGCTTCAAGTCATAGTTTTCTTGCTCGAAAGCAAAGCGACGCTTGCGCTCCTCAAATAGGTCGTTCATGAGTTCGACCGCCACCTCTCGCCAGTCAAGGTTGACTGCTTTAAGAACTACTTCAAGTCTGAGTTTTAACTTAGTAAGTAATTTCATTAAGCTACACCCTCCTCATTAGATTGCTTGTTCATTCCTAGAATGATGTCATAGTACGAATGACCAGCAGGGATGACATATCCTGTCAGATCATCAACTTGAGAACCATCTGCCATGATGTTTATAATTCTTGGTTTCCATTGCTCTTTTTTTCTCTTCATGTTATAATTTCCTTGAATAATTTTGTTGAGCGCCTGATTGCCGTCAGGTGCTTTTTTTATTTTATGTCGTATATACACTTCCATTCGTCGCATAATACGTCAGCTCGTTCATCTTATTAGTGAACCGTTCGTCTGTCGTAATCAGCAACCTCTCTTTAAGCAAGGTTGATAGTCCGTAAAATTGGCTTTCAAACTGTTCAATAGCCTGCTTGCGTTCCTCAGTAGTCAGTTGCTGACAAGGAGCGTCTCGAAGCTGTGTCTTTGCTGAACTTAAAAGCATTCGTCTTCATATTTCCTTTCGTTATTCTGTCAACGAGACTTTGCTCGTAAAGTTCTTTGAGGTGCTTACCTTCAAAATTAGTTGTGATAATTGTATTCGTCCTGTTTTCAAGTATTTGATACAGGACTTTCTGCATCCAGTTATTGCCTTGTCTGATTTCGTTCCCAACACTTGACTCTTTGCCCAGGTCGTCCAAAATCAAGAAGTCAACGTTTTGCAGGAATTTCACGACTGAGCGTTGTTCCCACTTAGAGTCCTTGTATTGAAAAGCCTCTTGCATTCGAGAGAACAGCTCCATGGATGGCATATAGACTACCGATTTGCGAACTTGGAGCATTTGAAAGCTCTCGTTTAAGGTCTTAGCTATTCCAACTGCCAGATGACTCTTGCCAACTCCAGGCGGTCCAGAGATAATCGTATTCCCTTCGTAGCGCTCTTTCACATAGTCAGCCGTGACTCGCTTAGCGAAATTGACTGCTTCAGCGTCCTGATTTGTATGGATTTCAAAATTTCCAACAGTCGCATTTTTTAAATCGTTTGGGATGATGCTCTCTTTCATAAAGAGAGAATATGATCTCGTATCTCTGATTTGAGCTTCAGCAATAGCTAACTGCTCGCTTGCGTTCTGGTTGATGGTTTCTTGAACACATTCAGGACAATAGTTCAGCGTGTTACGAGTGCAAGGGTTGACCGACCGCCACATATAGACCCCTTCGTGTTTTGGGCATTGTTGCTTCAACGTCTCAACCTGCAAGGCTCGTTCTTGCAATTCTTTGCTTGATACTACTTGCATGCGCACCCCCCTAAAATCCAAGCCGTGGATCAAATCCATCATCGGACAATCTCAAGCGACCGTTCAACTTACTATTTGACCGAGTAGGCTTCTGCCTATTCTCTACTAACTCAACAGTCGTTAGACCTTTTTGCTTCCAATCTCTCAAGATGCTTTCAAGGTATTTGAAGTAAGGCTTACCATTGCCCACACATTCTTTGATTGCTAACTTGATAACCTCTTTACTATGGTCTTGCAAGAAATATTTCAAGTCCTCAATCTCGAACGGTGTCGGTTGTCGTCCAAACTCTGAGAAAATCCAGTCATAAACAATTCCCAAATCATTTTCTGCTGGGGCGTCCTCTATACTATATAGATTATTAGCACCAACCCCCTCTGGTTCACTCAGTCTTGATAAATTAGTATTGATATTATCAGTCTTGATTCCGTCTAATTTTTGGACTTCTTGAAGTCTATTTTCTAGACTTCCTGCGTCTAATTTTTGGACTTCTTGAAGTCTATTTTCTAGACTTCCGCTGATATATATACGATTGGGCTTATTTACTCCTTGCTGGTCCTCTCTGATTAAGCCATAATCACTCAGTTCTTTCTTTGCGTTTATTACTGATTGACGGCTACAGGAGAGCTTATCCATGAATTCTTCAATGGTGAAGTAAACGAAGACATCTCCGTTTCTGTCGTGCCACTTATTCTGGACCGACAATGTACGTCTGTCAAAGACTAGCATATACATGACTTTGCCTCTCAAGCTCAGACCTTTGTATTTTTTATCTAGCAACCACTGAGGGAACTGATAAAAAGCATTGTTTTTGACTTCGCTTATTTTCAACCATTCTTTCTCCTTTCTATTTTTCTCAATTTCTTTCTGCTATAATGTAAGCAGAAAGGAGGGTTAAAAATGTCATTTGATAAAAATATAGCTGATAAAATCCTAGAATTTGCTAAACTGGAGTCGACTGTTCCAGTTGGAACTTCTCATGATTTCCACTCTGAAGAATTTGATCAAGATGATTTTAGAGATACTGCTAAGAAACTAATCTCAACTGGTCAAATTTCAGGATATCTCGAAGAAGATTTCTCAGGATTCTATATCGCATTCAGATTGTAAATTCTGAATTTCAGCAATCACTATCGCATCGATTTCAATAACATTTGGAAACGCTGTGATAGTGATTTTTGGTTTTCCGCTCGCAGGCATTTCTAATTTAAAATCAGTAACCCCACGACCGAGTTCCCAGTCATTGATTTTTACTGAATAACCTGACGAATTAAGAGATTGACCCTCAGTAGGTTCTTGCTTTGGTTTAATGCTTAGTTTTAATTGCTTCATGAGTACTCCTTCCTAAGCTGTATGTTCCATTTCGGGAACGTTATCGCTAAAAAAAATAGTGATTTTTTCCATTGGCAGTCCAAAAATCTTTGTGATTTTCGCAAGTTCGTCGGCGCCAATAGAAACTAAGCCGTTTTCACGTTTAGCGTATGGTGTACGTGATTTCCAACCCATCTTATGAGCTACTTCATCTTGTGTCATGCCACTAGCAATCCGTTCAGCTTTTAATCGTTTCAGATTAACTGTCATAACGTGTTCTCCTTTTAGTATTTTTCGTTCCCGACACGGAACGAGTTCATTATAACTCTATTCGTTCCATTTTGTCAACTATTTTTTTAAAAAAAATAATAAAAAATGTTTTTTTGTGTTTCTCTTGTATTTATTTGGGAACGATGATATAATTAACTTATCAAATAAAAGGAACTAAGAAACATGAGAACTAATGAAGAAATCATTTCTTTAATCCAGGAAGAAGCTAAAAAGAAAGGGATGTCTATGAGTGAGTTAGCTAGACGTGTTGGAATAGCTAAATCAACAATGTCTAGGTATTTCAATAAGACTAGAGAATTCCCTCTCAATAAAGCTGATGATTTTGCTAGAATCTTCAATATTACGCCAGAATTTCTTTTAGGAATTCAAAAAGAGAGTAAAGAAAGACCCGAAATCCTAACCATCTACAACCAACTAGAAGAACCTAGACAAGAAAAGGTCCTCGACTTTGCCAGTGCTCAACTTGATGAGCAGGAAAGTTCTAAGGTTGTTTCTATCTTCGAGAAGGTAAGCAATGAAGATTATATCATTGACTACGTTGAGGGCTTGGTTGCAGCAGGACATGGAACGTTTCAGGAAGACAATTTACACATGGAAGTAAAGCTCAGAGCTGAAGATGTGCCAGAGGAATACGACACGATAGCTAAGGTGGCAGGCGACTCAATGGAGCCACTCATAGAAGATAATGACCTTCTATTTATCAAGGTAACTAGTCAAGTGGATATCAACTCAATCGGCATTTTCCAAGTGAACGGCAAGAACTTCGTCAAAAAGCTTAAAAGAGATTATGATGGTTCTTGGTACTTACAAAGTTTAAATAGTGGATACGAAGAAATCCACTTGTCAGAAAACGACGACATCCGAACAATCGGAGAGGTCGTAGATATTTATAAGAAAAATTAGAGAGGTATAGGATAATGGGAATTTTTGATAGTGCAGAAATGAAAGAGGCTAAACGCCAATACAAGGAAGAAATGAAACAATTAGCTGAGGCTATGAAACCTACAGGCAAGATTTTCATGTGTGCCAAGTGGGATGATAACTTAAGAGTCATCTCTCTTGGTTCAATGGGATTGGGTACCATTGTTAAGTACGACACAATAAAAGACATACAGGTCTTTGAGTCCGTCAAAGAGGTTACTTCTACAAAATCAAAGGGTAAAGAAAAGCGTAAGGGCGTTATGACTAGAGCAGCCGTGGGTACTATCCTCATGCCAGGAGTTGGAACTTTGGCGGGTGCGTTGACAGCTAAGAAACAATCCACAGGGGAGAATGAGGCTGTAACTAGTCAACAAGTAACTAGAACTATTGTACTGACTAGAGATGACCCTTTCAAAACAGTTCTAAACGTGCCTTACAATGCTGAGCTAGAGGTTAAGTTACTTAGTATCCTAGCTGAAAACCTCAGTCAAACAGTACCAGTTGAACAAGTTGCAGAGGCTCCACAAATTGAGCAAACCATATCAAGTATATCTGTTGCTGATGAGCTAATGAAACTAAAAGAACTACTAGACGCTGGTGTTCTGACACAGGAAGAATTTACAGCACAGAAACAACGACTTTTACAATAAAAACAAAAAAAGCCCCACGCTCAGAAGTTTGGCGACCGAGAGCGTGAGGCTGTAGGCAAGAAAAAAGCATTAAAAAGCTCTTTTTCTTGTACCCATTTTATCAAAAAAGAGGTACAAATTCAATGATAACTACAAATAAAGTCGCAATCTATGTTAGGGTGTCGACCACATCTCAGGCAGAAGAGGGCTACTCGATAGATGAACAAAAAGCTAAACTCTCTAGCTATTGCGACATCAAAGACTGGAATGTATATAAAGTATATACTGATGGAGGTTTCTCAGGATCCAATACTGACAGACCAGCGCTAGAAAGTCTTATCAAAGACGCAAAAAAAAGAAAATTTGACACAGTTCTAGTCTATAAGCTGGACCGTCTTAGCCGTAGTCAAAAAGACACGCTTTACTTGATTGAAGATATTTTCATAAAGAATAATATAGCCTTTCTGAGCTTGCAGGAAAATTTTGACACCTCTACTCCCTTTGGTAAGGCTATGATTGGACTCTTGAGTGTCTTTGCCCAGCTAGAAAGAGAGCAAATCAAGGAGCGTATGCAACTTGGTAAAATAGGACGGGCCAAGGCTGGAAAATCCATGATGTGGGCTAAAACATCCTATGGATACGACTACCACAGAGAGACTGGAACCATTACTATCAATCCAGCTCAGGCTCTGACTGTTAAATTTATATTTGAGAGTTATCTGAGAGGGAGATCCATTACTAAACTGAGAGATGATCTGAATGAGAAATACCCAAAGCATGTGCCTTGGAGTTATCGGGCGGTCAGGACCATACTAGATAACCCTGTCTATTGTGGTTTCAATCAGTATAAGGGAGAAATTTATCCAGGTAATCATGAGCCGATTATTTCAAAAGAGGAATACGATAAGACTCAATCTGAGTTAAAAATCAGACAAAGGACAGCAGCAGAGAATGTCAATCCTAGACCATTCCAAGCTAAGTATATTCTATCCGGTATCGCCCAATGTGGATATTGTGGCGCTCCTTTAAAAATTATGTTAGGCGTAAAGAGGAAAGATGGGAGCAGGTTAAAAAAATATGAATGCCATCAAAGGCACCCACGAACGCTGAGAGGCGTTACTACCTACAACGACAATAAAAAGTGTGACTCAGGATTTTACTACAAAGACAAGCTAGAGGCCTATGTGCTAGAAGAAATAAGTAAACTACAAGATGACGCTGATTACCTAGACAAAATATTTTCAGGAGACAATGCTGAGGCCATAGACCGCGAGAGCTACAAGAGACAAATAGAGGAGCTATCAAAGAAACTAAGCAGACTCAACGATCTATACATAGATGACCGCATTACCCTTGAAGAATTACAGAGCAAGTCAGCCGAATTTATAAGCATGAGGGCTACTCTTGAGACTGAACTGGAAAACGATCCAGCACTCAGGAAGAACAAAAGAAAGGCTGATATGAGGAATCTGCTAAACGCTGAAAAAGTGTTTTCAATGGATTATGAGAAACAGAAGGTACTTGTTAGAGGGCTTATAAACAAGGTTCAGGTAACAGCTGAGGACATTGTTATCAAGTGGAAAATATAGATAATTTTAGTAACCTACATTTCCACAAGCGTGAAAGCCTTCACTTTCGCTTTTTTCAAGAATGTCATCATTTTTTTCATGTTAAAAATTTACCTCCATATTTTGATACATGGGCATGAGCATTGCCGCATAAAGTAAAACGATAATAAGGGCCACAAAGATAAAAACTAATGGCTGCACCAAATTCATGGTGCGATTGACTCGGGTAAAAAAGGCTTCCCAAGTTTTTTCAGCATAGATTTCCAACTCACTCCCCAGCTTGGACTTGACTTCCCCATACTCGATGATGAGACTCAATTCCTTCCTAAAGAAAGGATAGGTTCCTATCGTCTGAGAAAATTCGCGACCATTTTGCAGAGCTTGAGCCAGATCTTGACCGATTTCTTTAAAGAGCTGGGAACCTTGTTCCTGCATGATCTGAAAAATCTGCGTCAGCTCCATTCCCTGTGAAATCATATTCCCCCATTCACGCGCATAATAGGCTGTCAAATAGGTCTGTACAAAGATTCCAAGAAAAGGAAGGCGTGCTAAGATAGAAAAGACGCGCATCTTAGAACTTCTTTTATAGAAAGTTACTGCTAAAAGTGCAAATACAGAAACAAACCCTACCATGCCCAGAAAGATTTGTGGCAAATTACCGATGATTTGGGTGGCAATATTGCTACTGTCCAGTTGGGGTAGTAGGTAGTTGCGTAGTCCCAGCATAATTAAGAGAAGAAATCCCAGCAAAATCAAGGGATAGGTCGCTACTTCAATTAACTTTTTCTTGACCTTGGCCAGATTATCTAGATATTCTTCTATCTTTCCCAAACTCAGGTGAAGATTCCCATGAACCTCAGCTAGGGATAGCTGAGTGACAATGGCACTTGAAAACCCCAAACTTTCCATCATTTCTGAGAATGATTTCCCTTGAGACAAGCCCGTGCGCATCTGGGTCACACACTGCTTGTCTAACAAAGCACTCCTATCTAAAAAGGAGATAGTCTCCACCAGATGAAAACCGCTGGAAAAGAGATTGTTAAACAAGGTAATGATATTTTTTTGCTTAGCTGTAGCTAATTTTTTCTGTTTCAGCCTGAAGACTTGTGATATGTCCATCTTTAATAAGCTGGTCAATCTGTTCATTCCAGCTAGTTGGCTGGTGTTCTTGATAGTCTTTGTTTGCAAAGTCAACGATTCCTCCTCCCCCGATTAATCTCTGGTAGCAGACTCCTTGCAGAACGACTGTCAATTCCTCCTCACTCACACCCAACTCCAGCAAGCGTTCATAAACACCTCGGATACTCTTGGCATGAATGGTTGAAAAGACCGTCGCCCCTGTCAAACTGGCTCTGACCACTGCACGCGCCGTCTCGCTGTCTCGAATTTCTCCGATAATCAAGAGATCTGGTCGATGACGTAAGGAAAGTTTGATGAGATTTTCATAGGTCAACCCGATTGCCTCATTCAACTGCAATTGGAGCATGTCGTCCTGCTTGATTTCAACAGGATCTTCGATGGACATGACCTGCTGTCCTTTAAAGAGGGACTTGGCCAATTCGTGCATCAGTGTTGTCTTACCACTGCCGACTGGACCTGCAAAAAGATAGAGACCACGTTGCCTGTACTGCTTACCTAATTCTTCAATGTCCTGAAACCAAAAATGCAAGTCCTGCTCCTCATCATGCAACAAGCGAATCACCAAACTCTCATGCCCTCGATAATCGCCTACGGTAGATAGACGTAGAGATGCCATCTTCTGGTCATATTCATAATCACAGGAACCAAGTTGACTACGTCTCTTCTCCCCAACATTCATACCCGCTACAAACTTAAAGTGACTGATAACGGCCGCAAATTTTTCAAAATCATAAGAACCGATTTTACAGCGCTTGTCTCCGACCCTCATATGAAGCTCATAGGCGTCTAACTTGGGGACAAAATAAATGTCTTGCGCTCCTTTTTTTCGAGCCGAACGAATGATTTCTTGTGCAATTTCTTGAACCATACTTACCTCCTCAACTATACTATTCGCAAAGAGTTGGAAAAATAAAAAAAGCAACTCCAAAAAAGTTACTTTTTCTCTAATTTAATTTCATACGGCAAGAACGGTGCCTTTCCTTACCTGTTTGTTTTTCATAGCCTGGGCGTAATTTTTCATCTGGAATAACCTGCTCGTCCTGCAAAAGAGCCAAAGAATGGTATTGTTGTAAATACTCGTCACATTCATCACACCAACGTTGGTCTTCTGGATCCCAGAAAATGGTCATCAAGTCACTTCTACTTTTATAAAGAGGGGATTCTTGTTCCAATCTAAACCAGCAAGTTTTGTAGTATTTGAGAGCATCATAATACTGATCAAATTTCTTACTAGCTACAATATCTTCTTCCCAACCTTCTAAGAACCACCAAGGTTCAAAATCTCCATACATTTCTATAACACGATACATATTCATTCATTTCCTTTGTATCGTATATTATAACTAATTCCATTAAACAAGGAAAGAAATATGCTCATTTCTTAATTTTTTGATAAAAAATCCAGCCATCTGATGAATGACTGAATTTCTATTTGCTTGTGTTCCAAAATGTTTTTACTACTTAAGCTTCTGAAATATCGTTTTCGATGATGACCTTAATTGCATGGTGGTCTGCTGCTTTACTGAAAACTTCATAGGCTTTTTCAATTTCACTTAGTTTGAAATAGTGAGTTACCAATTTTTCTGGTTCAATCTTATGACTTTCAAGTGCTTTCAACAATTGTGGAGTTGTATTTGTAGATACCAAACCAGTTGTTACATTGATGTTGCGAATCCAAAGTTTATCCAAGTCGAATTCAACTGGTTTACCATGTACACCACAGTTAGCAACCGTTCCGTCTACACCGATAATCTTTTGACAAAAATCAAATGTTGCAGGAATACCAACAGCTTCGATAGCAACATCCACACCACGACCATCTGTCAAATCATAAATTTCTTTAATGGCTTTTTCAGGGTCTGAAGAATTAATCTTGTGAGTCGCACCAAATGATACAGCAGTTTCCAAGCGGTTATCGTCTAAGTCTACCATAATCAATTTAGCTGGTGAATAGAATTGAGCTGTCAAAAGAGCAGCCAATCCAACTGGACCTGAACCAATAATGGCCACACTACAACCAGGTTCTACCTTCCCTTTCAAGACACCAATTTCATACCCAGTAGGCAAAATGTCTGATAGCATAACCAAGGCTTCATCTGACAAGTCTTCTGGAGTGTGGTAAAGAGTGTTATCTGCATGAGGAACACGTAAATATTCAGCCTGCATACCATCAATCAAGTGACCGAAAATCCATCCCCCTTCGTCTTCACAGTGGGCATAAATTCCTTTTTTACAGTAGTAGCATTTACCACAGGCACAGACACAAGAAATCAAGACCTTATCGCCTTTTTTGAAGTTCGAAACTCCTTCCCCAACTTCTTCAACTATCCCAATCCCTTCGTGACCAAGAATGGTACCACTTTGGCAAGCAGGAACATCCCCTTTGATAATATGGAGGTCTGTTCCACAAATAGTGGTTTTTACGATACGCACAATAGCGTCTGTTGGCTTGCGAATCACTGGTTTGTCTACATCAACAAAAGAAGCAAGTCCTGGTTTAACATAAGTATAGGCTTTCATAAAGCATTCCTCCGTTTTTTTATTTGTACTATTTATAATATAATTGTAAGCCTTTTCGTTTGTTTCTTCAAGTTTTTTTGTGATTTTTTTAACTTTTTTATTTACCGGTAAAGCAATATAGATAAAAAAGCAGAAGCTAGTCACTAACTTCTGCTTTCTCTCTTATGCTTGATAACGTTTCACACCATCTAGATAGGTTGCTACCAATTCCAAATCTTTATCTAATACGATAAAGTCTGCGTCGTAGCCTTCACGGATTTGACCACAGACATCATCAATGTGAACAGATTTAGCTGGGTTAAGGCTAGCCATCATGACCGCTTCGTGTGGATTTGCAATACCCCACTCGACTACATTTCTCATACCATCTTTAAGTTTGAGGATAGAACCTGCCAAATTACCAGTAGATTTGAGACGTGCAGTTCCATTTGCTACTACAACAGGGAATTCTCCCAACATATAGTCACCGTCTTCAAGCCCACCAGCTGTCATACAGTCCGTAATAAGAGCGATGTTTTCTGTCCCCTTTTGCTTAAGTAAAATCTCACAAGCTTTTGGATCTACGTGATAACCATCACAAATCAATTCTGCGTAAGTATGTGGGAGCTCATACATAGCTCCTACCATACCGAGTTCGCGGTGTGTTAAACCACGCATCCCATTATAGGCATGTACCCAAACACTAGCTCCAGCATCGACTGCCTTCTTAGCTTGTTCAAATGTCGCATCTGAGTGTCCAAGTGCAACTGTCACACCTTCACCTGTAATAGTACGTACAAAATCTTCCACCCCATCACGTTCTGGTGCAATAGCGATTTTATTTAGCATCCCTTTTGCAGCATCCTGCCAAGAATGAAACTCCTCAACACCCGGGTCTCTCATATAAGTTGGATTTTGTGCCCCCTTAAAAGTTTCTGTGAAATATGGACCTTCATAATAAATTCCACGAATCTTAGCACCTGTTGCTTCTTTATAATGGTTTCCAAGATTTTCAGTGACTGCAAGCAATTGCTCATAAGTGGCTGTTAAAGTTGTGGGCAAGAAACTGGTAACACCGGTACTAAGAAGTCCTTCACTCATAGTATGCAATGTACCTTCAATGTTGTTGTCCATCACATCTACACCTGCATATCCATGAATATGAGTATCCACAAGACCTGGTGCAATGCTATAACCAGTATAGTCAAGAACCTCTGCTCCTTCAGGAATTTGATCCACATGTTTCCCAAATTTGCCATCAACAAGTTCTAAGTACCCACCGCGACGAATGCCAAATGGATAGAAAAACTGATCCGCTTTAACGTAATTAGGCATAATAATGACCTCCTTAAAAGATTACTTTTGATATTTATTATGTCAATTACATTATAAACCTTTCTGATTCATTTGTAAATGGTATAGACCTGTTTTCTAGATATATTTTAAAAGAGCTGGATTTCTCCAACTCTTCTCTTTTTAATACAAGTTATTTTGATTTGACTGGCTTGTCTTGAGCTGTTTGCAAGGCTGCAGCAATGGTATCTGCATACAATTTAGCTCCTGCTTCAATTTTACTATTGTCACTTCCAAAATGGACTTGGTCTGTCCCAGTCCAAATTTCTGGATGTTCCTTAGCAGCTTGATTCCAATCTGCTATCGTGATGTAAGGAGTCTTCTCTGCTAATTCTCTCATATAGGCAGCCGCCTTCTCAACGATTGCGTAAGTCTCTTTTGTCTTATCCCCCTCATAAGGAGTCACCAAAACCATATGGTGCCCCTTAGGAAGATTTTTCACGATACTATCCCAATCTTCCTTGTAATTTTCAGGATTATTTACCCCTGTTGCAATAACCACCATCTTTGGTAGAAATTTATTCTGGCTATTGTTGAGCATGATTTCATTGGCGGTCTTGGTTGTTCTGCTGACCTGCGCATTAATCTGTGCTCCAGGAAGGGCTGTCTGCAAAGCTGTATTAGCTCTTAGTGCTACCGAATCACCAATTAACATAGTGCCATCAGCAATTCCCAAACTATCAGCTTCTGCTCGTTCTGCCATCAACTTTGTCTGACCAATATTTGTTTCAGCTTGCTTCAAGCCATTGACAGTCAAGTCTGTCTCAAAGGCTCCCACTTGTGGTGCCATCAAAGTCACTAAAAAGACAATGAAGGCCAAGATTCCTGTACTTGCAGCAAGAATTGTGTGAATATGAGGCAGGGGACGAAGAGTTTGTAGAATAGGTGTATCCTTTCCTGCAATCCAAGGTTCCAACACATAAAATGATAGGCTGGCAAAGCCATAAGAAAAAATCAAAGTCAGTAACACAGCAAAAAGATTTGATGTCAACTGTGAAAAAATAATGTAGAAAGGCCAATGGAAGAGATAAACCGCATAACTAGTATCTGCTAAAAAACTAACAATCTTTGGCTCCTGCATATTAGGAGTCTTTTCATGTAAGACACGCGCTGCCAGAATCATGGCAAGGGCAGCAAGACTGGCAAGCAAGAAGCCCATAAGATAGGCAAAAAGATAGGTAAATTTGACAAAGAAGGTCAAAATGAGTAAGAAGCCAAAACCTCCTGCAAAAACCAACAAGGTCTTTCGTAAATCCCAGATTTTATCCAACTGCTTGACGAGAGAAGTCGTCTGACGAACTCCTACAACAGTTGCTAACACACTTCCCAAAAAGAAGGGATAGACATGGGTTAAACTGGAGAAGTAAACAGAGGAATAAGAGGTTACTAGAAAACTACCAATAAACATGGAGAAGAAGCTAATCAAGAAGGCAGCAGCAGACAAGAGAAAAACCATTCCTCTCAACTGACCATTTGATTTAGCCTGTTTGGATAAGAACCAAACTGCCAAGCCCCAAAGAATATAGTAGTGAACCTCAACAGCCAAGCTCCAATTATGAACAAACAAATGAGGAATGAACTGAGATTCATAGCTCCCTCCTGTTAGGAGTTCATAGAAGTTGGTCATAAAGCCTAAGACACCCGCAATCTGACCCCCAATTCCAGCCACATAATCTTGGCGAACTAGAAAGGTAAAGGGCATGGTTACCAAGACCATCAAAACCACAGGTGGCACAATCCGATAAAAACGTCTTCTAAAAAATCCAATCAAGTCAATCTCGTGATTCTTAGAAAATTCTTCGATGAGTAAAGCCGTAATCAGGAAACCTGAAAATGTGAAAAAGACATCTACCCCGAAAAATCCTCCAGGAAAGATGGTCTGAAAGAAGTGATACAAGAGTACCAAAAGTAAACCTGTAATCCTAATCAAGGAAAACCATTTAATGCGCATACGAGTTTATTCTTCCTTTCATTGTACACTTTATTCTATCAAAAAAAGAAGAAAAATCCCAAGAGAAAACTTAGGATTTTGGCTTATATCAATTCCATTTTAGAAATTACGGCCTGATTTATTATAGCCATATTTTTCAACAAAATACTCACGAAATTCCAAAAGATTATCATCCATGATGGCTTGTCGCACTTGCTTCATCAGGTTAAGCAAGAAGTAAAGATTATGGTAGCTAGTCAAGCGGATACCGAAGGTTTCATCGGCTTTGAGGAGGTGGCGAAGGTAGGCGCGTGTGTAGTTCTTACATGTGTAGCAATCACATTCAGGATCCAGTGGCGTAAAGTCCTCAGCAAACTGAGCATTTTTTACAACCAAACGTCCTTGACTGGTCATACAGGTACCGTTACGAGCGATACGAGTCGGCAAGACACAGTCAAACATATCCACCCCACGAATCACCCCATCGATCAAGCTATCTGGCGCTCCCACACCCATCAAATAGCGAGGTTTGTTTTCAGGTAGCAGTTGGGTTGTAAAGTCCAAGACGGCATTCATCTCTTCGTGTGTTTCTCCAACTGCTAGTCCACCGATAGAGTAGCCTGGGAAATCCATGCTGACAAGGTCATGAGCCGACTGGCGACGCAGGTCTTCAAATCCTGCCCCTTGCACAATCCCAAACAATCCTTGGTCATGCGGACGACGGTGAGCCTTCAAACCGCGCTCAGCCCAACGGCTGGTACGCTCGATGGATTTCTTAACGTAGTCATAAGGTTGATAAAACTGAGGACATTCGTCAAAGGACATCATGATGTCTGAGCCCAGATTGTTCTGAATAGAGATAGCTTTCTCCGGAGACAAGAACATCTTAGAACCATTGAGATGGTTTTTAAAGGTTACGCCTTCTTCTGTGATATTACGGCTATCTGCTAGAGAATAAACCTGGAAACCACCACTATCTGTCAAAATTGGTTGGTCCCAATTCATGAACTTGTGGAGACCACCTGCGCGTGCGATAAGTTCATCTCCAGGACGAAGCCAGAGATGATAGGTGTTCGACAGAATAATTCCCGAACCCATCTCCTTCAATTCTTCAGGTGACTGAGTTTTGACAGTGGCTTGTGTACCAACTGGCATAAACATAGGTGTCGGAAAGGTACCGTGGGGAGTGATGATTTCTCCCAGACGAGCTCCCGTGTGTTTTTCTTTCTTAATCAAACGATATTTGATTGGTGAATCTGACATTTTTTACCTCCGAAGCTGGGAAAGACAGTCCCAGTTCATACTTTGTGCCCAAGGGCATACTGTATGATTTTATCAAAAAAAGCTGGAACTGTCACGAACTATGGTATAATGAGAGAATGAAATACCCAAAAATTGATTTAAAAGCCATTCGTCTGCAGGCTAGGCAATTTCAAGCTGAAAATCCCCGCCTCTTTCTCGTCTATCTCTTACCGAGCATGCTGGTCATCTTGTCTGGCTTCCTCAATCCCTTAGAGCGCATCAACGAGTCTATTTTAGAGCAAACCTTTTTAAGCGTGTTTGGTCATGTATTCCAAGCCTACCTCTTTCCACTATTGGTCTCCTTTATCGGGACGATACTTCTAACCAACTCAGTTTATACAACGCTGAAACTCATCAAGAATCCAGATACAGAACTATCCGTCAAAAATAGTCTTACTCTCTTTAACGAAGAACACTTTTCACAAACCTTTTTGACTCTTCTTCTCAAACGTTTCTACCTCTTCTTATGGAGCATTCCTAGTTTACTTGGGATTTACTTCCTCTTTTACAGTAGCTTTCTAGCAAAGAAATTCGTTGCCATCCATCCTGAGTTTCCCAATCTGGATCTCACGTCAGTTGAAACTGAGCACTTCCTCATGACCTTTGGTCTTTACTTTCTAGCAAGTATCCTCTTGATGATTGTCGGAAATAGTCTATATATTCCACAATACTATGCTTATTCACAGGTAGAATTTCTCCTCTGTGACACCCTAGACTTGGGACAGGCCAAACCAGGACAAATCCTTAAAACCAGCCGTTTCCTGATGAAAGGCTACAAATTTCAACGCTTTGTCCTAGACTTACAACTCCTTCCTTGGTACTTCCTCAATTGGATTACCTTTGGAATTGCTAGTTTCTCACTCCTACCCTATATTCAAATCAATAAAATAATTTTCTACAGAGCAGTACTGGCTCGAAAACGTCCAAAAGCTTGAAGGTGACCCCTCAAGCTTTTTTCTATCAATGAGTTTCTCCGCCCACCAACCTGAGATCCTGATCTCCATGTTCTATAATGGCGCCGATTGCCGCTTCTAGCCCTCGCCTAATATCCACTAAACTCATAGCTGGAGTGGTAGGCCGATTCACCACCTGTTCCATCATATAAGGAATATGCATAAAACCTGCCTTAACATGTGGAAATTTTTTTTCTACCAAATAGAGGGCCTGATACATCAAATGATTGCAGACAAAAGTCCCTGCCGTATTGGAAACAGAGGCCGGTAATCCCTCTTTTTTTATAGCTTGGACCATCGCTTTAATCGGCAAACTACTAAAGTAGGCCGAAGCACCATCTGGGCGAATGGGAAGGTCAATCGGTTTATTACCTTCGTTATCAGGAATGCGTGCATCATCTTGGTTAATGGCCACTCGTTCAGGTGTCAAACTAGTTCTTCCACCAGCTTGGCCAATACAAAGGACAAAGTCAGGTTGATAACTACTCATCTCTTCTTCCAATACTTGAGCCGATTTGTGAAAGACTGTTGGCACTTCTAGCCAGCGGATCTCCGCACCATGGATTTCAGCTGGTAAACCTTTAACAGCCTCCAAAGCTGGATTGACCTTTTCCCCTCCAAAGGGCTCAAAACCTGTCACTAATACTTTCATTTCTATCTCCTTACAAATGATTTCATGAAACACTTTTCTTAAAGACAAGTATAACATATTTCCCTTATTCTGGAGTGAAAAGGATTAGCGATACTAGGATTGACATTTTGAGTTTATTTAAAAAGTAAAATGCTAATCAAGGTCAAAATAGCTGGTCCACCTTGCTTCAAAATAATTTTCTTATCTGCTGTTAGAGAGCCATAGGCCG
This sequence comes from Streptococcus sp. CF7_Ac1-12, assembly GCF_024295905.1. Lineage (GTDB taxonomy): Bacteria > Bacillota > Bacilli > Lactobacillales > Streptococcaceae > Streptococcus > Streptococcus mitis_AP. Next base: position 78,940 of record NZ_JANCPG010000008.1, read on the forward strand.
CAGCCCCAATCACAAATAAGACAAAAATAGTCACAATTTCTAAATTCTGTGAGAAATAAATCCCATACAGGAGAAAGACTCCTAGCAAAGCATTATAAATCCCTTGATTTTTAAACAATGAACTTACTGACGGACGAGCCAGTTCTTCCTTGTCCATGTTAAAGACACGACTAGTCGCATCTGATTGCGTTGCAATACTTTCCAAATAAAAAATGTAAAAATGCTCCAAAGCAACAATCGTTGCTAAAATGATTGTAATAATTGACATCTATTTCTCCTTAAATTTCTATATTTTCAATACCCAAAACCAATTTATTTAATAAACGGCTGAGTTCTGTTCTTTCAGACTCTGTTAAGATACTTGCCATCGCTTCTTTAACCTTGATATGCTTCAGAGGAGGATTCACCACTAACTGCTCCTTCGCATACTTCGTAGCCTCTACCAACACTTCCCGTTGATTTTCAGGATTGCGATGACGCTCCACCAAACCTTCCTTTTCCAGAATCTTGAAATGTCGTGTCAAGGCAGCCTGATCAATTTTCAAACGCTCCTGAACTGCCATTTGGTTACAAGGAGAATTCTCCAGCAAAAATAATAAAATCTGATACCTTGTCAAACTAATTCCAAGTCTTTTTTCAAACAATTGCGTACTCGCTTGCTCAGACAAGCGGAGTTGATACAGTAAATCTTGAATTTCTAACATTTCTTTCCCTTTTCTATTGATTTATCAATAATTGACTAATCAATTATAATACAAACTAAAATAGATTGCAAGAATGTTGCTTGGATTATTACAAGATGGAAACTTCCCATTTTCCATTCATATTGATACTCAATGAAAATCAAAGAGCAAACTAGGAAGCTAGCCGCAGGTTGCTCAAAGCACTGTTTTGAGTTTACAGATAAAACTGATGTGGTTTGAAGAGATTTTCAAAGAGTATGATAAAAAAACGAATGAGACTTACTTCCTATCATGAAAGCTATATCTCATTCGTCAAAATGATATTACAAAGTCGGGTTTATCCATTCATTGAAACGTGAACGTGGTCATAGTGGTTTTCTGTTACGCTACCACGGTCTGGCATTGGGTTCCAAGTATTAGCTGGTCCATATTTGCTATCGAATGGAGCATAGAAACGTTGTTTCCAGATAATATAACTAATTCCACGGCTGGCCATGTTTTGAATAGCGTATTCCGCAATCTTGTCCCCTAGTTCTGAGCTTTCTGGTACCATAAAGTCGATAGCCAACCCTTTTCCGTGATCTCCACTGTCTCCTGGACGGTAACCACTAAAGGATGTGATGCCAAACAAGTTAGCAATTTCTTCTTTAAAGGCAGCTGTTTGTGGTTGAAGGCCTGCATTTTCAGATTTTGCTACTGCAAGTCCAGCATAATCAGGCGCAGCTGGAGCTGCGTAAGTTGTTGAAACTGGTTTCGTCTCTTCTGGTTGATAAGTCGAAACTGCTGGTGTAGCTTCTTTTGATGATGCTTCTTTTGCTTCTTCTGAACTTGTTGCAGTTGTTTCGGTTGCTTTTTCTTCTACTGGCGCTGTAGTTGCTTCTACTGCTGATTCAGCTTGAGGACTTGCTTGTGCTTCCTGCTTCTCAGCTTGAGTCGTTGCCTGAGGAGCTGCTTCTGCAACTGCACTACTTGTTTCTGCTGTTTGCTCCTCTGGGACAGAAGTTCCTGTAAATGGTGCCACTTCTTCTGAAGCAGTCCCTGTCTCTGTAACTTCTGAACTTGATGCTACTTTTTTTGTACTTGTAGTCTCTACTTCTTTTGGTGCTTCTGCAATTGGTTGAGAAAGATCTGCAACTTGAACAGTTTGATCATCTACGGTCACTTGATTGGTTGTCAAATCTGCTGTCGCAGTTGTTACTTCTGCACTAGAGTCTGCTTGAGGAGTTTGGATTTCAACTTCCGTTACTTCTTCTGCTTCATTGATAGTCGTTGTCAAAACAGTTTCTGGGAAAATCAAGTCCATATTAGTGATTTTATTCAAATTCGCAAGAACTGTGACATCTACACCCAAGGCTTCTGCAATGGTGCTCAATGTATCACCATACTGTACTGTATAACTTGTTTTGTTGTCCGTTTTAGTCAAATCGTTTTGGATTTGCTCAACACTACGTGCAGTCCAAAGAACTTCTTCTGCTTGAGTTGCCAATACTGGTGCAAATGACAAGGCTACTGTTGAGGCTAATAATATTCTTTTCTTCATTCTTTCAAATTCCTTTCAAATGAGTACCTGTCTATCATAACACAAAAAATGCAGAAAAAAAGCCCTCTTGGGCCTATTTAACAGAACTGTCCATTCCTTGTAACAAACTCGGTTACTTGAAATAGTTTGTTAGGTCTCTGTCACAAAACTGACACAATCTTTTTATCGCTCAACCTCAAAAATATGGTAAATATCTACTAACGCTTGAATCCTGTGATTACCTTCATAAATCGACTCTAAAAAGTTGATACTTTGAATCCCACTATTCTGGGCAAATTCCACATCCAGAGTCCGATCTCCTATATAATAGGTTTTCTCAGGATCCAACTGATACTTGTCTATCAGATAGGTAGCCGCTTCTGGACTGGGTTTACGCGCAAAGCCACTCTGACTGGTTAAAATCTCCATAAAATAGGACTCCAAACCCAAATCTCTGAGAATGGTAAGAGCATTGTCTCCCTTATGAGTGTAAACAAACTGCTGAATTCCTGATTCCTCTGCCCAAGCTAGCACATCACGCGCACCGGGCATCAAAACTACCTGAGCATTCTTCTCAGCCAAACTCCGGGCACGCACCTGATTTAGCACTTCCACATCCAGCTTTCGCTCTTCTGCCACCCGCACAAGCAAATCCTGCACAGAAAACTTGAGGATAAACTCTCTCACCTGCTCCTTATCATAAGGAATAGCAAACTGACCAAAGGTTTCCTCAATCCCTGACAAAATCGCTTCGTAAGAGTCCAATAAAGTCCCGTCTAAATCCCAAATAAAAGCTGTTTTTTGCATTTCCTATCCTTTCAAGCTCATATAACGCTGGTAACGATAGCGTAGAAATATCCAGCGAAAACCATTATCCAAAAGGGTTCCAGCCCAAATACCGGGCAAGCCCCAACCAAGCACAATCCCCATCAGATATCCTGTTCCAATGCGGATACACCACATTCCTATACTTGTCGCATAAAAGGGAAGGCGAGCATTCTCCAAGCCCTGCCAAACAGCCGTATAGATGACTGTTCCAGTAGCCATGGGGGTCCCTAATAGTGAAAAAAGTGTCACTAGCACACTAGCCTCCACCGCTAGAGAATCAGTCGTATAGAGATGAGTTAGTGGTATACCCAGAGCATAGATACTGAAGGTCAAGGGTAGCATGAGGACCAGAGAAAGCCAAAAGGTTTGTTTACTCAAACTAGCGACTCTTTCCCAATCATCTTCTCCAACTGCTCGAGCTACCAGCATGACCGTTGCCGTAGCAACGCCAAAGGCAGGAATGTAGTTAAACTGGGTCAAGACTTCTCCGATTGCATTTCCAGCCACTGCCTCCGTTCCAAAAGAAACGACCAAGGCAATGATCACTACATCTCCAGCCCGCATCATAAGCCGCTCTCCAGCTGCTGGTAAAGCTAAGGTCAGTAAGTCTTTATCAAGTCCAAAAGTCGGTTTCTCAAAAGGTAGCTTTAATTGCGACCATAAAATCACAAGACCAACCAAACGAGACAGAATTGTCCCCCAAGCAACACCAGCTATCCCCATATCTAGAACAAAAATAGCTAGACTTGATAAAAGAATATTCAAGGCATTGGATAAAAGACTAACATAGAGAGGCAGACGTGGATTATGCATTGCACGAATCAAGGCTCCCAAACTCGTCATTAAGCCTAATAGAACAATCGATCCCCCTACCAAAGATAGGTAGAGCCCACCACTCTCAGCTACATCTCTCTCCGTCCCCAAAAATCCTATCATCTCTTTCCCAGCGAAGATGGACAAAAATCCTAAAAGGAAACTTAATAGTAAGGTAATCTTCAAGGACTCAGTCACATGATAGGCTAGCATAGATTGATCCTTCTGCCCCAAACTTTTTGAAATAACACTGGAAATAGCAGCTCCCAGAGCGATGAAAATCGCCTGGTAAATCGTGATAATATTGCCAGCTACTGATACACCCGAAATAGCTATCAAGCCCAAGTGGGCTACCAGATAACTGTCCACCATTCCCATGAGCATCTGCAAAAAGTTTTCGCCCATAGCTGGCAAGGCAATATTAAGAATGTCTTTATTTTTCTTAAACAATCCTTCCTCCTGATGAAAAGAAACTCAGTTGGTTTCCCAACCGAGTTTACTCCCTCTGTCTTAAAGTCCTAGATAAGCCTCAACCGCTACTTGCATGTCTGTTGCTGCAACAGTTGTCTTATGACGAACAGGAGCTGTTTCAAGCCCGTCAACTGCTGGCGGCACTGCCACTCCTGAAATATCATGTAATTGAGCCAAAGCTTCAAAGTCGCCAAGCCCTGATTTTCCAGTTACAGCTTCTACTGCAACCACTGGGAACTTGTATGGACTCGCTGTTGAAGCAATCACTGTCTTAGTCACATCGCCAGTAGCCGCTTGGTATTTCTTATAAACTGCCGAGGCAACCGCCGTATGTGGATCCTCGATATAAGAATCTGCCTCATAAACACGCTTGATTTCTGCTGCCGTTTCTTCCTCAGTCGCATATTCAGCTGCAAAGAGATTAAGAATCTCTGCATCAAAGTCTGTCAACTCATATTGTCCTTGCTTGTTCAAGGCATTCATAAGTTCAGCTGTTTTAACCGCATCATTACCCAAAAGGTGGAAAATGAGACGCTCCAAGTTTGAAGATACCAAGATATCCATAGATGGGCTAGTTGTTACCTTAAACTCACGTTTCTTATCGTAAACACGTGTCTTGAAGAAGTCTGTCAAAACATTGTTATCATTTGAAGCACAGATCAATTTACCAACTGGTAAGCCGATTTGTTTGGCATAAAAAGCAGCCAAGATATTTCCAAAGTTTCCTGTTGGTACGGTAAAGTTGATCTGTTCACCAGCCACAATCTCACCAGTCTTAACTAACTGAGCATAGGCATAAACATAATAAACAATCTGTGGCACCAAACGACCAATATTCATAGAGTTTGCAGATGAAAATTGCAACTTGTTAGCCGCTAATCTTTCACGAAGAACTACGTCGTTAAACATGTGCTTCACATTTGTTTGCGCATCGTCAAAGTTACCATCAATAGCGATAACATGAGTATTGTCGCCAGTCTGAGTGGTCATTTGCAACTCTTGTACCTTGCTGACACCATCCTTTGGATAAAAGACGATAATCTCAGTACCAGGTACATCTGCAAATCCTGCCATAGCAGCTTTCCCAGTATCACCAGATGTCGCTGTCAAGATGACAATCTTGTTCTCCAAACCATGTTTCTTAGCAGCTGTTGTCATAAAGTATGGCAAAATAGACAAGGCCATATCCTTAAAGGCAATTGTTGAACCATGGAAAAGTTCCAAGTTATATTGTCCGTCTAATTTCACTAATGGCGCGATAGCAGGAGTATCAAATTTGCTATCGTAGGCATTGTTGATACAGTAATCCAACTCCTCAGCTGTAAAGTCATCTAAAAATGCCGACAAAACTAACTTAGCAACTTCCTGATAAGAAGCATCTTTCAATTTGTCAAAGTCCAAATCTACCTTTGGATAAGTAAGCGGTGTAAACAAACCACCGTCCGTCGCCAAACCTTGCAAAATAGCTTGACTAGCAGTTACTGTATTGTTGGCATCACGCGTTGATTGATAAACTAATGTCATTACTCTCTGTCCTTTATCTATAGTCTCATCCATTATATCATGATTTTTCAGAAAATTCTCCTTTTGTAAGAGAAATTATAGGCCCAATTCTTCTTTCAAAGCCTGTAAGTAGGTCATTTCTTGCTTATTTCTCATCTCCAGTCCTTCCTCAGCTAGAAGGAGTAAGTCTTTGGAAAATTCAATAATCGCAGTTTTTTCCTCAGCTATAAGATTTTTTTTAGAAAATTGCCGTCTTAAAAACTTGTAATCACGACCAAATTCTTTAAAGAAAGGTACTGTTTCTAAGTAAGCTTCTAACTTATCTAAATTAACCAACAATCCTAAGTGAAAAGCTGCTGAAGCGAAGGTTCTATCTAGAGGTTGAGTACACACACTACGAAACTCAACTGTTCCGCGAGTCGTTAAGTCTTGGTACTGATAACTACGATGGGTTTCAAAATCCTTCTCTTGAGGATAAATAATAATCTCATCCCCATTAAGCGCATATGCTTGGATTTCAGGTGTAGCCAAATAGTCCCTAGCCTGAATCGGATAAAAATAATAGGTTTGTCCATCACGTTCCGCAGTAAAAATTGAAGAATGATCTAGATAATCAAAAAAATCATCCTCATCTTTAAATAGCCTAGCATTGACACCGACGTTCTCTGGATAGATACCATGCATCGAGTCTTCCCAGAAAATGTCCCTTGAAATTTTCGTATCCCAATCTGCTCCCGAAAACTCAGAGTTTGGAAATAAATAAGCCTTAACAGCTTCAATTTGGGTAAAAGCATTAATCACCCGTAAGTAGTTAGACTTTGAAACATCCAACTGTACCTGACTCCCACAGATAAAAGCACCATATTCAGGAAAATGATGTAAGTCTGATTCATTCACATTCCTACTCAAATTCAAATAGTCCATCAACATGCGATACCGAGGGAAAGCCACTGGACAATTCTCATTTTTATCCCAGTTGGGATGAATACCACAGCCAACAATAGCATGATTTGATTCAGCTAACTTTGTCTGGATTGCTGCCATATAAATACTAAAACGTTCTTCAACCTCTTGTATCGTTTCAGCCTTACCAAATGCAAACTCAATCGTAGTATAGGAAACTTCAAATAAAATAACATCCTGACTTGCTGGCTCCACTAACTGAATAGGAGTCCCAAAATCATCAACCTTTTCTACAGTTAAATCAAAAGAAGAAACTAAATATCGGAATAAGTACTTGATAACTTCAACATCTGTAGCATCCCCTTTCAAGTTTACAACAGGATATTCCAGCTCAATCCCGACAAATAATCCAGGATTTTTTTTAATATTTTTCAAATACCGATGTTTTAATAAATCGATAGAACGAGACATACTTCCCTACACTTTCATAATCTGAATAAAATTTGAATAACTATTATTATACCAAAAATAATATAAAAAAGGAACGAAGATTTACAACGTTCCTTAACTCTATACTATACCGGCGGCCGGGGTCGAACCGGCACGTCCTTGCGGACACTGGATTTTGAGTCCAGCGCGTCTGCCAATTCCGCCACGCCGGCAAATAGTAACTGGGGTAGCTGGATTCGAACCAACGCATGAGGGAGTCAAAGTCCCTTGCCTTACCGCTTGGCTATACCCCAATAATATAAAATAGGCGAGTGATGGGGATCGAACCCACGCATGCCAGAGCCACAATCTGGTGTGTTAACCACTTCACCACACCCGCCATAATTCTATTAACACGGGCAGTAGGAATTGAACCCACACTGAAGGTTTTGGAGACCTTAGTTCTACCTTTAAACTATGCCCGTAAAATGGAAGGGGAGGGATTCGAACCCCCGAACCCGAAGGAGCGGATTTACAGTCCGCCGCGTTTAGCCTCTTCGCTACCCTTCCAAAATATATAAATGGCGCGAGACGGAATCGAACCGCCGACACATGGAGCTTCAATCCATTGCTCTACCAACTGAGCTACCGAGCCTTATTGCGGGAGCAGGATTTGAACCTACGACCTTCGGGTTATGAGCCCGACGAGCTACCGAGCTGCTCCATCCCGCGTTAATAAAAAGGAGGATGTGGGATTCGAACCCACGCACGCTTTTACACGCCTGACGGTTTTCAAGACCGTTCCCTTCAGCCGGACTTGGGTAATCCTCCAAAATAGTTTATACGGGAATAAACCCGTGTCCTCTTAGCAAAAAGATAATATTTCAATCCTCTAGTAATGGACTAAACACTATGGGCACGAGTGGACTCGAACCACCGACCTCACGCTTATCAGGCGTGCGCTCTAACCACCTGAGCTACGCGCCCAAGTCAAAAACTTGGTACAAAGAACAAAGTTCAAAGCGGGTGACGAGAATCGAACTCGCGACAACAGCTTGGAAGGCTGTAGTTTTACCACTAAACTACACCCGCTAAA
>NZ_JANCPG010000009.1:0-78848 GCF_024295905.1 Streptococcus sp. CF7_Ac1-12
AAGATTAAATATCGAAAAATCTTGTGAAATCTTTCCTTATATTTCCAAAGTGTGATATAATAGTTTCGAATAAAATAAATAAAGGGGTTTTTGTAACATGGCAAAACTTACTGTTAAAGACGTTGACTTGAAAGGTAAAAAAGTCCTCGTTCGTGTTGACTTCAACGTACCATTGAAAGATGGCGTAATCACTAACGACAACCGTATCACAGCAGCTCTTCCAACTATTAAGTACATCATCGAACAAGGTGGACGTGCAATTCTTTTCTCTCACCTTGGACGTGTGAAAGAAGAAGCTGATAAAGCTGGTAAATCACTTGCTCCTGTAGCAGCAGACTTGGCAGCTAAATTGGGCCAAGACGTTGTTTTCCCAGGTGTTACTCGTGGTGCTGAATTGGAAGCAGCTATCAACGCTCTTGAAGATGGACAAGTTCTCTTGGTTGAAAACACTCGTTACGAAGATGTTGACGGCAAGAAAGAATCTAAAAACGATCCTGAACTTGGTAAATATTGGGCATCACTTGGAGATGGTATCTTCGTAAACGATGCATTCGGTACAGCTCACCGTGCACACGCATCTAACGTTGGTATCTCAGCAAACGTTGAAAAAGCAGTTGCTGGTTTCCTTCTTGAAAACGAAATTGCCTACATCCAAGAAGCAGTTGAAACTCCAGAACGTCCATTCGTAGCCATTCTTGGTGGTTCAAAAGTTTCAGACAAGATTGGTGTTATCGAAAACTTGCTTGAAAAAGCTGATAAAGTCCTTATCGGTGGTGGTATGACTTATACATTCTACAAAGCACAAGGTATCGAAATCGGTAACTCACTTGTAGAAGAAGACAAATTGGATGTTGCGAAAGCTCTTCTTGAAAAAGCAAACGGTAAATTGATCTTGCCAGTTGACTCAAAAGAAGCTAACGCATTTGCTGGTTACACTGAAGTGCGTGACACTGAAGGTGAAGCAGTTTCTGAAGGCTTCCTTGGTCTTGACATCGGTCCAAAATCTATCGCTAAATTTGACGAAGCTTTGACTGGTGCCAAAACAGTTGTATGGAACGGACCTATGGGTGTATTTGAAAACCCAGACTTCCAAGCTGGTACAATCGGTGTCATGGACGCTATCGTGAAACAACCAGGCGTTAAATCAATCATCGGTGGTGGTGACTCAGCTGCCGCAGCGATTAACCTTGGCCGTGCAGACAAATTCTCATGGATCTCTACTGGTGGTGGAGCATCAATGGAACTTCTTGAAGGTAAAGTTCTTCCAGGACTTGCAGCCTTGACAGAAAAATAAGATTTTATAAATAAATCAAAGAAGAGAGGGATGAAAGTTCCTCTTTTCTTTTGCTTGAAATAAAAACGCTTCCTCTCAACTATTCCTCATAAAATCAGCCAATTTATGATAAAATGGAAATAGAAGGTTGAGATTATGAGTTATTTTAAAAAATATAAATTCGATAAATCCCAGTTCAAACTTGGTATGCGAACTTTTAAAACAGGTATTGCTGTTTTTCTAGTTCTCTTGATTTTTGGCTTTTTTGGCTGGAAAGGTCTTCAAATCGGTGCTTTGACAGCCGTTTTTAGCTTGAGGGAGAGTTTTGATAAGAGTGTTCATTTTGGGACTTCGCGTATTCTAGGAAATAGTATCGGTGGCCTCTATGCCTTGGTTTTCTTCCTAATAAATAGTTTTTTCCACGAAGCCTTTTGGGTAACCTTAGTTGTTGTTCCAATCTGCACCATGTTAACCATTATGACAAATGTAGCCATGAATAACAAAGCAGGGGTTATTGGTGGTGTAGCAGCTATGTTAATCATTACCTTATCAATTCCGAGTGGGGAAACGATTTTGTACGTGTTTGCGCGTGTATCAGAAACTTTCATGGGAGTTTTTGTCGCAATTCTCGTAAATTACGATATTGATCGTATTCGGCTCATTTTAGAGAAAAAAGAAAAATAATGTTACATTTTATAACATTATCAATTGACGTTTGTCTTTTTTTAGACTATAATAGACAGAAAGAAGGAAATTGTAAATGAAGGAAAAAGAATTTCGCCGAAATATGGCTGTTTTTCCTATCGGCAGTGTTATGAAGTTGACCGACCTATCGGCGCGTCAGATTCGTTATTATGAAGATCAAGAGTTGATTAAGCCTGATCGAAACGAAGGGAACCGTCGCATGTATTCCTTGAATGACATGGATCGTCTGCTTGAAATCAAAGATTATATCTCTGAAGGTTATAATATCGCTGCCATCAAGAAAAAATATGCTGAACGTGAAGCGAAATCCAAGAAAGCGGTGAGTCAGACTGAGGTGCGTCGTGCACTTCATAATGAACTCCTCCAACAGGGTCGCTTTGCTTCAGTACGGTCACCTTTTGGTCGCGGTTAGGCAACCGCAAGTAGTTATACATTAAGGAGAAAACTCATGCCAATCACAGCTGCAGATATTCGTCGTGAAGTCAAGGAAAAAAATGTTACCTTTATTCGTCTCATGTTCTCAGATATTTTGGGAACCATGAAAAACGTCGAAATTCCTGCTACAGATGAACAGTTAGATAAAGTCTTGTCAAATAAGGCTATGTTTGATGGATCTTCTATTGAAGGTTTTGTACGTATCAATGAGTCAGATATGTACTTGTACCCTGACTTGGATACATGGACAGTCTTCCCTTGGGGAGATGAAAATGGAAGTGTTGCAGGTTTGATCTGTGATGTCTATACAACAGAAGGTGAGCCATTTGCAGGTGATCCTCGTGGCAATTTGAAACGTGCTCTTCGTCACATGGAAGAAGTGGGATTCAAGTCCTTCAACCTTGGACCAGAACCAGAATTCTTCCTATTTAAACTTGATGAAAATGGAGACCCAACACTTGAAGTAAATGACAAGGGTGGCTACTTTGATTTGGCGCCTACTGACCTTGCGGACAATACACGTCGTGAGATTGTCAATGTCTTGACCAAAATGGGATTTGAAGTAGAAGCAAGTCACCATGAGGTTGCGGTTGGACAACATGAGATTGACTTTAAGTACGATGAAGTTCTCCGTGCTTGTGATAAGATTCAAATCTTTAAACTCGTTGTTAAAACCATTGCTCGCAAACATGGTCTTTACGCAACCTTTATGGCCAAACCAAAATTTGGTATTGCCGGATCAGGTATGCACTGTAATATGTCCTTGTTTGATGCAGAAGGAAACAATGCCTTCTTTGATCCAAATGATCCAAAAGGAATGCAGTTGTCAGAAACGGCCTACCATTTCCTTGGTGGTTTGATTAAGCATGCCTACAACTATACTGCCATCATGAACCCAACGGTTAACTCATACAAACGTTTGGTTCCAGGTTATGAAGCGCCTGTTTATATTGCTTGGGCTGGTCGTAACCGTTCGCCACTTGTGCGCGTGCCTGCTTCACGTGGTATGGGAACTCGTCTTGAGTTGCGTTCAGTGGATCCAATGGCGAACCCTTACATCGCTATGGCTGTGCTGTTGGAAGTTGGTTTGCATGGTATTGAGAATAAAATCGAAGCACCAGCTCCTATCGAAGAAAATATCTACATCATGACAGCAGAAGAGCGTAAGGAAGCTGGTATTACAGACCTTCCATCAACCCTTCACAACGCTTTGAAAGCTTTGACAGAAGATGAAGTTGTCATAGCGGCTCTCGGAGAACATATCTATACTAGTTTCCTTGAAGCCAAACGAATCGAATGGGCAAGTTATGCAACCTTCGTTTCACAATGGGAAATTGATAATTATTTAGACCTTTACTAATACTAATATAGAAGGAAGATTGTCCGTGAGGATAATCTTTTTTTCTTGTATTTTATATCGAGGTGTGATATATTTTATATAACGAAGTGCGATATATCGAACTGGATAGGAGGTAGCTATAAATGGAATTAACGGATAAGATTCGTCGAGTTTATCTTCCGATGACGGAAACGGGCTTTTATATCTTGTTCTGTCTGCAAAAGGAAGGTCATGGGTACAGTATTACGCAAAAGGTCAAGGAGATGACAGATTTGCAAGTTTCGATTAGTCCTGGAACTATGTATGGAACCTTGTCAAAAATGGAAAAGGATGGTTTGATTTCCTTTGTCCGAGAAGAGGAGAAGCGTAAAATCTATCAGATTACAGACTTGGGAAGAAAAGTCTTAGATATTGAATTGAAACGTATTGAACGGCTCTATAGAAACAGTCTGGAGGAAAGATGATGGAAAAGAAGGTTGTTTATAGAATTGCTACCATTGCGGATTATGATAGAGAGGCTTTATATCTTAGAAAAATGCATGCTGAGGGCTGGAAACTCAAGGAAGTGACCTACTCTAACTTAGTAGTTGCGGTTAAGTATACTTTTGAAAAGTGCCAACCGGAGCAGGTGTCTTATCAGTTGGACTTTTATCCTATGAAAAAATCAGAGAGAGCCTCCTATTTACAATTATTTAAAGACTGTGGATGGGAGCATATTACAGACTTTAATGGTTTTTCCTACTTTAGAAAGCTTCATTCTGGAATTGAGTTGGATGCCGAGTTTGAAATTTATAATGACGCGGCCGGGAAGCTAGCTATGGTCAAACGGATTTTAACGAGGCGGATGCTTCCTATTTTGCTTCTCTTTTTAGCTCTACTACCGGTTTTCTCAAAGTTTGTCACTGGAGGTAGTTCTTTCAGTTGGGAAATGTTTTTGATTGTTATAATAGATGGTGTTTTATTGATAGTTCATTCGATTCAGATGTCTTATATTTTTTGGAGATTGTTTCAAAAGTGGAAAGAATTATCTGATAAATAAAACCATGCATGTTTTCTAATTTGGAGGTGCGATGATGAAAAGCAAACTACAATTTCGGATTTTTACGATTCTTGATGAGGATAAGAAAGAAGAATATTTACATGAGATGCACTTGAAAGGTTGGAGGTATAGAACGAGTCGTTTTGGTTTTTTCTATTTTGACCAATGTCAACCAGACGATGTCATCTACCGTATCTATGATTCTAGATTTCTTAAAAAATATAAGCATGAACTGCAAGATTTTAGAAATAGAGGTTGGGAATTGATAGAAAGAGGTTTTTATTCAATTTTTCGTAAACCGGCTTCTAATATACTTCCAGAGGATCAAGTCTATATGAGTAAGGGGCTCAGATGGGAAGTTATGCGATATAGATTTCGTTCATGTGCAGCTACTTTCTTAGGTGGTTTGGTTGTTTGTATAAGTTTATTTAAAGAAGAACTTTCTATGTCTTTCTTCGTTATTTTTCTTTTATATGCCTTTATGATTTCTTATTTAATTCATGGCTATTTAAGGCTTAAAAGGGCATACCGAGTAGATAAACAGTAAGGTTCTAGGTCTTTAGACTGATTTTTAGCACTCTTGGCAAAAGAGTGCTAATTTTTTGAGTTTTTGTCTTGACATTCTCTTTTAAGGGTGTATAATAGAATCATAAGTTAGCACTTGAGTGTATCGAGTGCTAATCGATCAGACAGAGAGGAGTGATGAGGTGGTTACAGAGCGTCAGCAGGATATTTTAAATCTGATTATTGACATCTTTACCAAAACGCACGAACCTGTCGGATCCAAAGCCTTGCAAGAGTCTATTAACTCTAGCAGTGCAACCATTCGTAATGACATGGCGGCTCTAGAAAAGCAAGGGTTGCTTGAGAAGGCCCATACTTCAAGTGGTCGGATGCCAAGTGTTGCTGGTTTTCAGTACTATGTGAAACACTCACTGGATTTTGACCGACTAGCTGAAAATGAGGTATATGAGATTGTCAAAGCCTTTGATCAGGAATTCTTCAAATTGGAGGATATTCTGCAAGAGGCTGCTAACCTGCTGACAGACTTGAGTGGCTGTACGGTAGTAGCACTGGATGTTGAGCCGAGCAGGCAACGTTTGACAGCCTTTGATATCGTTGTTTTGGGGCAACATACAGCCTTGGCGGTATTCACCCTAGACGAGTCTCGAACGGTTACCAGTCAGTTTCTGATTCCAAGGAACTTTTTGCAGGAGGATTTGCTGAAGCTGAAGAGCATCATTCAGGAACGTTTCCTCGGCCACACCGTTCTAGATATTCACTACAAGATTCGGACGGAGATTCCGCAGATTATCCAGCGTTACTTTACAACAACGGACAATGTTATCGATCTCTTTGAACATATCTTTAAGGAAATGTTCAACGAAAACATTGTGGTGGCGGGCAAAGTCAATCTCTTGAATTTTGCCAATCTGGCAGCTTATCAGTTCTTTGACCAACCGCAAAAGGTGGCTCTGGAGATTCGTGAGGGTCTGCGTGAAGATCAGATGCAAAACGTTCGTGTTGCAGACAGTCAAGAGTCCTGTCTAGCCGACCTAGCGGTGATTAGTAGCAAGTTCCTCATTCCTTATCGGGGAGTTGGAATTCTAGCCATTATCGGTCCAGTTAATCTGGATTATCAGCAATTAATCAACCAAGTCAATGTAGTCAATCGTGTTTTGACCATGAAGTTGACAGATTTTTACCGCTACCTCAGCAGTAATCATTACGAAGTACATTAAGATTGAAATCATTAAAGGAGGCGAAAATGGCCCAAGATATAAAAAATGAAGAAGTAGAAGAAGTTCAAGAAGAGGAAGTTGTGGAAACGGTAGAAGAAACAACTCCTGAGAAGTCTGAATTGGACTTGGCAAATGAACGTGCAGATGAGTTCGAAAATAAATATCTTCGCGCTCATGCAGAAATGCAAAATATCCAACGCCGTGCCAATGAAGAGCGTCAAAATTTGCAACGTTATCGTAGCCAGGACTTGGCAAAAGCGATTCTCCCTTCTTTGGACAACCTTGAGCGTGCACTCGCAGTTGAAGGTTTGACAGATGATGTGAAGAAGGGCTTGGAAATGGTGCAAGAAAGCTTGATTCACGCTTTGAAAGAAGAAGGAATCGAAGAAATCGCAGCTGACGGTGAATTTGACCATAACTATCATATGGCCATCCAAACTCTTCCAGCAGACGATGAACACCCAGCAGATACCATCGCTCAAGTTTTCCAAAAAGGCTACAAACTCCATGACCGCATCCTACGCCCAGCTATGGTAGTGGTGTACAACTAGGCTAGAGAACTTAAAAAACTTGTCCGAAACGACAATAAACTATGAAGAAAGATAAAATATATTTGGCTTTGCAATAGTGAGCGAAGCGAACCAAAGACGATACTCTTCGCCGTGGCGCTATTTGCGCAAACTTTTAGACCTTAGGCTCAAAGTTTAGTCAAAGAGATTGACGAAGTCAAGCTCTGACGGCGCCGCCACTTAAGAAGAGTATCAAAAAGAAAAATAGAATATAAAATTTAAGGAGAAAAACACATGTCTAAAATTATCGGTATTGACTTAGGTACAACAAACTCAGCAGTTGCAGTTCTTGAAGGAACTGAAAGCAAAATCATCGCAAACCCAGAAGGAAACCGTACAACTCCATCTGTAGTCTCATTCAAAAATGGAGAAATCATCGTTGGTGACGCTGCAAAACGTCAAGCAGTTACAAACCCAGATACAGTTATCTCTATCAAATCTAAGATGGGAACTTCTGAAAAAGTTTCTGCAAATGGAAAAGAATACACTCCACAAGAAATCTCAGCTATGATCCTTCAATACTTGAAAGGCTACGCTGAAGACTACCTTGGTGAAAAAGTAACCAAAGCAGTTATCACAGTTCCAGCTTACTTTAACGATGCTCAACGTCAAGCAACAAAAGACGCTGGTAAAATCGCTGGTCTTGAAGTAGAACGTATCGTCAATGAACCAACTGCAGCAGCCCTTGCTTACGGTTTGGACAAGACTGACAAAGAAGAAAAAATCTTGGTATTTGACCTTGGTGGTGGTACATTCGACGTATCTATCCTTGAATTGGGTGACGGTGTCTTCGACGTATTGTCAACTGCAGGGGACAACAAACTTGGTGGTGACGACTTTGACCAAAAAATCATTGACCACTTGGTAGCAGAATTCAAGAAAGAAAACGGCATTGACTTGTCTACTGACAAGATGGCAATGCAACGTTTGAAAGATGCAGCTGAAAAAGCGAAGAAAGACCTTTCTGGTGTAACTTCAACACAAATCAGCTTGCCATTTATCACTGCAGGTGAGGCTGGACCTCTTCACTTGGAAATGACTTTGACTCGTGCCAAATTTGACGACTTGACTCGTGACCTTGTAGAACGTACAAAAGTTCCAGTTCGTCAAGCCCTTTCTGATGCAGGTTTGAGCTTGTCAGAAATCGACGAAGTTATCCTTGTTGGTGGTTCAACTCGTATCCCAGCCGTTGTAGAAGCTGTTAAGGCTGAAACTGGTAAAGAACCAAACAAATCAGTAAACCCTGACGAAGTAGTTGCTATGGGTGCTGCCATCCAAGGTGGTGTCATCACTGGTGATGTCAAAGACGTTGTCCTTCTTGACGTAACACCATTGTCACTTGGTATCGAAACAATGGGTGGTGTCTTCACAAAACTTATCGACCGTAACACAACTATTCCAACATCTAAATCACAAGTCTTCTCAACAGCAGCAGACAACCAACCAGCCGTTGATATCCACGTTCTTCAAGGTGAACGCCCAATGGCGGCAGATAACAAGACTCTTGGACGTTTCCAATTGACAGATATCCCAGCTGCACCTCGTGGAATTCCTCAAATTGAAGTAACATTTGACATCGATAAGAATGGTATCGTGTCTGTTAAAGCTAAAGACCTTGGAACTCAAAAAGAACAAACAATTGTGATCCAATCTAACTCAGGTTTGACTGACGAAGAAATTGACCGCATGATGAAAGATGCAGAAGCTAACGCTGAAGCAGATAAGAAACGTAAAGAAGAAGTTGACCTTCGTAACGAAGTAGACCAAGCTATCTTTGCGACTGAAAAGACTATCAAGGAAACTGAAGGCAAAGGATTCGACGCAGAACGTGACGCTGCCCAAGCTGCTCTTGATGACCTTAAGAAAGCTCAAGAAGACAACAACTTGGACGACATGAAAGCAAAACTTGAAGCATTGAACGAAAAAGCTCAAGGACTTGCTGTGAAACTCTACGAACAAGCCGCAGCAGCCCAACAAGCTCAAGCAGGAGCAGAAGGCGCACAAGCCACAGGAAACGCAGGCGATGACGTCGTAGACGGAGAGTTTACTGAAAAGTAAGATGCAAAGCCCGTTAAAACCTCACAGTGAAAATAGGAAATCTGACGCAGAAACTTTAGTTTCTAGAAAGATTTGTCTTTTTCGCCAAGAGGTTAGGGCGTGCTCGATTTAGCATTACTAGTTTGATTTTTAAAACTCGAACGTCGTAATGATAAGAAGAAATCCAGAGGTTGCAACCCAGCCTCTGTTTTTCGATAAAATAGAGGATGTTACGTATGAAAAAAGTACTTTGTATCATTTATCCTAATTTTTCTCTTTATGAGATAACCACTTTAACGAGTACTTTAGCTCTGTCTTTTGATATCACGATTGATTATGTAACATCTGAGAATTCGATGGTGGTCTCTGAGGATGGTTTGCCCTGTCAACCGACGAAAACATTGAATCAAATCCGTATAGAAGATTATTCTTGTGTGATTTTGCCAGGAATGATAAATATAGGTCCTGCTCTACAAGATGAGAAATTAATCTCGTTTTTGAGAAGTCTTAATGAGCAAGATATCCTAATTGCAGCCATTTCTTCAGCGCCCCTTTTATTGGCGAAAGCAGGCTTGTTGAACGACACGAAATTTACAGGTGGAATTTGGCAAAACTTCTTTGACTATTTTGAATTTCTTCCACGTGAAAATTTCCAACCGAAAGTTCTTGTCCAAGATAAACAAATCATTACGGCTATCGGTTTTGCACATCAAGAGTTTGCAAGAAAAGTGATTTTCGGTTTAGGGTTGGCGGAGAATACGGACAACTATTTTAAAGAACAGAACGAGTATGCTGAAGAGGATTTGATATTTACTCTATCAGATGAAGAGTTTGATCAAGTGAAGCAGAGTATAGAAAACAGCTTCTAAAGATTTACATGAAAATTATAGAAAGGAACAAGGGTGTTCAGAAAATTGAACACGGGTTCCCAAATTTCTTACTCAATATAACAGAAAGGAATTGAACACGACCTAAATTCTCAGAAAAAAGATAAATCTGTCTAGGAGCATCGCTCCAGCGTCAGATTTCCTATTTTTCAGTCGAATTTTACGGTCTTGGTATCTTGTATGAACAATACTGAATTTTATGATCGTCTGGGGGTGTCAAAAAACGCTTCGGCAGACGAGATCAAAAAGGCTTATCGTAAGCTTTCGAAAAAATATCACCCAGATATCAACAAGGAGCCTGGTGCTGAGGAAAAGTACAAGGAAGTTCAGGAAGCCTATGAGACTTTGAGTGACGACCAAAAACGTGCTGCCTATGACCAATACGGTGCTGCTGGAGCCAACGGTGGTTTTGGTGGAGCTGGTGGTTTCGGCGGTTTCGATGGGGCAGGAGGCTTCGGTGGTTTTGAAGATATCTTCTCAAGTTTCTTTGGCGGTGGTGGTGCTTCGCGCAATCCAAATGCCCCTCGTCAAGGGGATGACCTCCAGTATCGTGTGAACTTGACATTTGAAGAAGCTATTTTTGGAGCTGAAAAAGAGGTTAAGTACAACCGTGAAGCAAGCTGTAGTACATGTAACGGTTCTGGTGCTAAGCCAGGAACAAGTCCAGTCACTTGTGGACGCTGTCATGGAGCTGGTGTCATTAACGTTGATACGCAGACTCCGCTTGGTATGATGCGTCGCCAAGTAACCTGTGATGTCTGTCATGGTCGCGGAAAAGAAATCAAAGATCCATGTACAACTTGTCACGGAACAGGTCATGAAAAACAAGCCCATAGTGTACATGTCAAAATCCCTGCTGGTGTGGAAACTGGTCAACAAATTCGCCTAGCAGGCCAAGGTGAAGCTGGCTTTAATGGTGGACCTTATGGTGACTTGTATGTAGTGGTTTCTGTGGAAGCCAGCGACAAGTTTGAACGTGAAGGAACCACTATCTTCTACAATCTCAATCTCAACTTTGTCCAAGCAGCTCTTGGTGATACAGTTGATATCCCAACGGTTCACGGTGATGTTGAATTGGTTATCCCAGAGGGAACTCAGACTGGTAAGAAATTCCGTTTACGTGGTAAGGGAGCTCCGAGCCTTCGTGGCGGTGCAGTTGGTGACCAATACGTTACCGTTAATGTCGTAACACCGACAGGCTTGAACGACCGCCAAAAAGCAGCCTTGAAAGAATTCGCAGCTGCGGGTGATTTAAAAGTCAATCCAAAGAAAAAGGGATTCTTTGACCATATTAAAGATGCCTTTGAAGGAGAATAAAGCAAAAAGATCTGTCGGGCTCTTTTTACTTTATAGATTTTTTAAGATTTTCCTTAAGTAATGACGGACGGTAGCGACCTTCTTCGAAGTTCCATACCTAAACTTTGAGCCTAGGTCTCAAAGTTTCCGGACACCTGAAATCAAGCTGTTTCAGGTGTTTTCATTACGGCGGAAAGTCTTCGATTTAGTTGTGAAATGGTGAGTGAGTTGTCTAAATTGTGATGTATAGTTGATGGGATATAACTTGTTTACGTTTTAAAAAGAGCCGTCGGGCTCTTTTTACTTATCTTCAGTTTCCTGTGTTTCTTTAATCACAGCTAGTCTAGTCTGGATATCCTTTTCCAAGACCTTAAACTTGTAAGTCAGGTCTTCTTGGTATTCCTTGATGAGTTCTTTTTGCTGGTCAATGATTTGTAGGCTGTTTTGGATAATATCCACATCATCCTTGATAGCTTGAACGCGGTCAGTGGTATTCAAGACTTCATCTGTGATGGTTTGGCGATTTTTTGTGACCAGATAACTTCCGGCTGCAGCTCCTGCAAATAGCAGTAGGTTGGATAATTTCATGGCAACTCCTTAGGCATTTTTGATGGTTTCAGCGACTTGAGCAAGTTTGTCAAAGTCTGGTTCGTGGGCGATAAAATCAATCTTGAGGTCATCGTCCGCACTGTAGCGAGGTACGAGGTGAACGTGGGTATGAAAGACTGTTTGCCCGGCGATTTCTTCACAGTTGGCAATGATATTCATACCAGCAGCTTTGGTAGCTTTCATGACTTTTTGAGCTACTTTTGGTACTTGGGCAAAGAGTTGGCTGGCGCTAGTAGCGTCCATTTCCAAGAGATTGCGATAGTGTTCTTTTGGTACGACCAAGGTGTGCCCTGGTGTCACTTGAGAGATATCAAGAAAGGCAAGAACCTGCTCATCTTCGTATACTTTTGAAGCAGGAATTTCCCCTGCGATGATTTTACAAAAAATGCAATCTGACATAAAATCTACCTCTACTGTATTGAATTTTGATATAATATAGCTACATTATACCAGATTTGGAGAAAATATGTTAGAAATTAAAAACCTGACAGGTGGCTATGTCCATGTCCCTGTCTTGAAAGATGTATCCTTTACTGTTGAAAGTGGGCAGCTGGTCGGTCTGATTGGTCTCAATGGTGCTGGTAAATCGACGACAATCAATGAGATTATCGGTCTGTTGACACCTTATAGTGGCTCCATCAATATCAATGGTCTGACCCTGCAAGGAGATGCGACTAACTACCGTAAGCAAATTGGCTACATTCCTGAGACACCTAGTCTGTATGAGGAATTGACTCTCAGAGAGCATATTGAAACAGTGGCTATGGCTTATGGAATAGAGCAGAAAATGGCTTTTGAGCGAGTAGAATCTTTGTTGAAAATGTTCCGTTTGGATCAGAAATTAGACTGGTTTCCTGTTCATTTTTCAAAAGGGATGAAGCAGAAAGTCATGATTATCTGTGCTTTTGTGGTGGATCCGAGTCTTTTTATCGTGGATGAGCCTTTCCTTGGTCTTGATCCGCTAGCTATTGCGGACTTGATTCAGCTTTTGGAAGTGGAAAAGCAAAAAGGCAAGTCCATTCTCATGAGTACCCACGTGCTGGATTCGGCGGAGAAGATGTGTGATGCCTTTGTCATTCTCCACAAGGGAGAGGTTCGTGCCAAGGGAAATCTCTCGCAACTGCGCGAAGCCTTTAACATGCCTGAGGCTAGTTTGAATGATATCTACTTGGCTCTGACCAAAGAGGAGGAGCTATGAAAGACTTGTTTTTAAAGAGAAAGCAGGCTTTTCGTAAGGAGTGTGTCGGTTATCTGCGCTATGTTCTTAATGACCACTTTGTCTTGTTCCTGCTTGTCCTGCTGGGCTTTCTAGCCTACCAGTACAGTCAACTCTTGCAAGATTTTCCTGAAAATCATTGGCCTATTCTTTTATTTGTAGGAATTACCTCTGTTTTACTTTTGCTTTGGGGAGGAATTGCCACCTATATGGAGGCTCCAGACAAGCTCTTTCTCTTAGTTGGAGAAGAGGAAATCAAGCTCCATCTCAAGCGTCAAACTGGCATTTCTCTAGCCTTTTGGCTCTTTGTCCAGACCCTTTTCTTGCTGTTATTTGCGCCCTTATTTTTGGCAATGGGCTATGACTTGCCTGTTTTTCTGATCTATGTGTTTTTATTGGGAGTAGGAAAATATTTCCTCTTTCGTCAAAAGGTCAGCAAATTTTTCACGGAAACTGGGCTGGACTGGGACTATGTTATTTCTCAAGAAAGCAAGCGTAAGCAAGTCTTGCTTCGTTTCTTTGCCCTCTTTACGCAGGTCAAAGGAATTTCAAACAGCGTCAAGCGTCGTGCCTATCTGGACTTTATCCTAAAGGTTGTTCAGAAGGTGCCTGGGAAGATTTGGCAAAATCTCTATCTGCGTTCTTATCTGCGAAATGGAGACCTCTTTGCGCTCAGTCTTCGTCTGCTCTTGCTTTCCATACTGGCGCAGGTCTTTATCGAGCAAGCTTGGATTGCGACAGCAGTGGTGGTTCTCTTTAACTACCTCTTGCTCTTCCAGTTGCTGGCCCTCTATCACGCCTTTGACTACCAGTATTTGACCCAACTCTTTCCACTGGACAAGGGGCAAAAGGAAAAAGGTTTGCAGGCGGTAGTCCGAGGATTGACCAGTTTTGTTTTACTTGTGGAATTAGTTGTTGGGGTGATTACCTTCCAAGAAAAACTAGCCCTTCTAGCCTTGCTGGGAGCTGGTTTGGTTTTACTAGTCTTGTACTTACCTTATCAAGTAAAACGTCAGATGCAGGATTAACATTGTCTATATGACACTAAAAAAGAAGTTGAGTTCCGTTTGTCTCAGCTTCTTTTTAGTTGCTACAGGATAATGGTTGGTCCGTAGAGGCTCAACTTGGTCTTGACTTGGTCAAAGTGGAAGCGGTCATAGGCTCGCCAAGCGGCGCGAGTAGGAGCGTCTGGATCAAGAGCGCTGAGTCCCATGAGAAGACTGGAAGTCTGGTAAAATTTTTCCAGTTCAATCAAGACTCGATTATCCACTGTTTCAGCCTTGGCTAGAAAGCCAAGAATAGAGTTTAATTGCTCCTGAAAGCGGACGTCGTCAGCGGTTGCCTGTTTGCATGCTTGATAGGCTTTGTTTAAGTCAGTTATCAAAGTCTGAGCTCTTTTGATAGGGTCTGTATCTGTCATGAGAATTCCTCCTTTAATCTGGGTGCTAGTCTTGTTTCTAGCAATTGTATTTTGATACTGTCAGTTTATCACTTTTATCTCTTTTTTCAGCCTCAAATCTTTAATTGTCCTTGAAATTTCCTGAATGGTACTGTTAAGATTTTATGATAAAATAGTGGTAAGATTATCATGCTTATTTGAGGAACAAGACACCCTTCAGGAGCGTTAAAGGCCTGTTTAGGATTTGGTGGGCTTGTATCATAGTATTTTTGCTATTCTCTTTTTAGGAAGAAATTAAAACAAGGAGAGTAAGAAGATGAGAATATTTGTTTTAGAAGATGATTTTTCCCAACAGACTAGGATTGAAACGACGATTGAGAAACTTTTGAAAGAACATCATATCATTCCCAGCTCCTTTGAGGTCTTTGGCAAACCAGACCAGCTGCTGTCAGAGGTGCATGAGAAGGGAGCCCATCAGCTATTCTTTTTGGATATTGAGATTCGAAATGAGGAGATGAAGGGTCTAGAGGTGGCTAGAAAGATTCGGGATCGAGACCCCTATGCCCTGATTGTCTTTGTGACGACTCACTCAGAGTTTATGCCCCTGTCCTTTCGCTACCAAGTGTCTGCTCTGGACTACATTGATAAGGCCTTGTCAGCAGAGGAGTTTGAATCTCGTATCGAGACAGCCCTCCTCTATGCCAATAGTCAAGATAGTAAAAGTCTGGCGGAAGATTGTTTTTACTTTAAATCAAAATTTGCCCAATTCCAGTATCCTTTTAAAGAGGTTTATTACCTTGAAACATCGCCCAGAGCCCATCGTGTTATTCTCTATACCAAGACAGATAGGCTGGAATTTACAGCGAGTTTAGAGGAGGTTTTCAAGCAGGAACCCCGTCTCTTGCAGTGCCACCGCTCATTTCTCATCAATCCTGCCAATGTGGTTCGTTTGGATAAGAAAGAAAAACTGCTTTACTTTCCCAATGGTGGAAGCTGTATGATAGCGCGTTATAAGGTCAGGGAAGTGTCTGAGACTATCAATAACTTACACTAAGTGAGGTGATGTAATGGAAATAGTTTGGAAGATAGTATATTCATTTTTGATAGCTGGATTGGAATTGTTTATATTTTTTAAGGTGGATGGAATTGTTCTAACTCTGGAGAGATTTTTTAAAGCTTTTCTTTTTAAGTTACTTTTAGCAGTCGTTTTTGTAACGATTAACTATATAGTAGGAAATACTTACCTATCTTATTTTGTGGTACCCTTGTACGGCATCGGCTTATCTTTCTTATTGTTAAGAGGCCTTCCTAAAAAACTCCTTTTCTTTTATGGTCTCTTTCCAATGATATTGGTGAATCTCTTTTATAGAGGTGTTTCTTATTTTGTGCTTCCGTTTTTAGACCAAGGGCAAATAAATGACAAATACTCATTTATTTGGGTGTTTATAATGATTTTCAATTTCTTCATTTCTCTAGCCTTTTTGAAATGGTTGGACTATGATTTTACTAGTTTGAGAAAGGAGATTCTCGATAAAGCTTTTCAAAAGTCCCTGACTAAGATTAACTGGATAATGGGGGCCTACTTTCTAGTCATGGAAAATCTGTCTTACTTTGAATATGCATACGATATCCAATCAAAGACTGTTCGCCATCTCATCCTAGTCTTTTACTTGCTCTTTTTTATGGGAATTATTAAGAAATTGGATACCTATTTGAAGGACAAACTCCATGAGAGATTGGACCAAGAGCAGGCCTTGCGCTACAGAGATATGGAACGCTATAGTCGGCATATAGAGGAACTTTACAAGGAAGTACGGAGCTTTCGCCATGACTACACCAACCTCTTGACCAGTTTACGTCTGGGCATTGAAGAGGAGGATATGGAGCAGATAAAAGAGGTCTACGATTCGGTCTTAAAGGATTCTAGTGAAAAATTGCAGGACAATAAATATGACCTTGGTCGATTGGTGAATATTCGTGATAAAGCCCTCAAAAGTCTCCTAGCAGGGAAATTTCTAAAAGCCAGAGATAAGAAGATTATCTTTAATGTCGAAGTTCCTGAGGAGATTCAGGTCGAGGGGATGAGCCTGCTTGATTTTCTAACCATTGTGTCTATCCTTTGTGACAATGCCATTGAAGCCAGTGCAGAGGCCAGTCAACCTCATGTTTCAATTGCCTTTTTAAAAAATGGAGCACAGGAGACCTTTATCATTGAAAACTCCATCAAAGAAGAGAGCATCGATATTTCTGAAATCTTCTCCTTTGGAGCCAGTTCTAAAGGGGAGGAGAGAGGAGTTGGTCTCTATACCGTCATGAAAATTGTGGAAAGCCATCCCAATACTAGTCTAAATACCACCTGCCAAAATCAAGTCTTTCGTCAGGTGTTTACTATAATACATACAGAATGATAAAAAATAAGACCGAGAGTTCTTGTTACTCGGTCTGTATGGTTGAATAGTTAATCAAAGTAGTTTTGAGTTACAGTAAATTGCTTGTATGAAATAATTTTCTCTATCATCAACTATCGGGAGGGGGTTCTACTTTTTATTTTTAGTTTTTAATAATCCTATTATAGATAGAGTTATTAAAGTTATGGACATTGAACTGCTAAAAATAAATACTTTTGATTTTAATCCAATAGAAAATAGTAATATTCCATAAAAAATATTGGATATATAATAAATCTTATTTTTCATGATTACTTGCCTCCGAATATAGATTCTTGCTATGTTACAAATGTGACAAGTTTAGTATAGTACTATTTTTAAAAAATTTTAATCCAAATCTTGAATGGTTATTGAAACATCTTGAATTGAACAAAGAACTTTCTCCTTACCAAAATAATGAATATCATTCAGAAACCAAAAATAATATATACTCTAGTTTGTGAGGTATCCTATATGAATAAGAAATCCTTTTTTATCATCTGTTCTACCTTGATCATAGCATCGAATCTTCTCATGATTTCCGTGGTGAACAAGGGAGAAGAAACAGGGAGCAATCTGTTTGTGATTGCTATAGCCTGTGTTATGCTACCAGCCTTTTTATATGCAGTTGAAAACCAACTGACTTCATTGATAAGAGTAGAATCAATACTCCTGATTCAGTTAGCAGTTATATCTCTACTCCGTCTTATCAACAGAATAGAGAGTACGCCTGAAATTCTCAACATTATCATTACCCTCCTGGTTTTGGCAAGTGGGACAGCTGCTATCCTTGTTGCAATCATGAGAATCTATCAGAACAGACGGAAGTAAGGGTGAATAGCTTTCGATTTTAAGTTTTTACATTGTTAAATTTCCTTAGTGCAAGTATGTTTTTCATGCTTGCTTTTTTAAATTTTTTACAATTCAAGATGTTTTGATGACCATTTATGATTTGATTGTTCCAAGGTCAAAATGAGCGCTATACTAGCAGTGTAAAGGTTCTTGCTCAACTAAGATAAAGCACACATTTAGGAGGAAATCTTATGAAGAAAAAAATACTGATCATTTTCGTTCTGTATCTGATTATGTCCATCTTTCTTTATCCGCTTAGGGAGAGTATTTGGTATCAGCTATTTTATACATAGCCTATATGATTGCGGTTATGATCTATGTTGCTTTAACTAAAAAGAAAGGAGCAAAGAAATGAAAACTTTTCTTGCTAAAAAACGGAATATCTTCCTTGCGAGATTGTTCCTAGGGCAGTTGCCCTTGCTTGTCTCTACTTATCTATTTCTATCTCGTCAGTTTTTACACTTTTCCTTGGTTTTCCAATTTCTCTTAGTGGTTATTAACTTGGCTTCTATTTTGGTCACTGTTTACCTGACTAGGGAAATGAGGATAAGAGAGTTTGAAGATGATGATTTGGTTAGTCCTAGAACCAATCAACTCATGTATATCGGCTTGACAGGTTTTATGTCTATTATTTGTTTGTATAGAGGTATCACAGCAGGAGAATCCTATCAACAACTAATTGCCTATATTGGCGCTATTCTCTGCTTGCTTATCATGCTTTTGCTCATTTGGGGCTTGAAGTATTATAAAAAGTAGTTTGTCTTCCTTTTTTGACAGAATTTTTGATTAGAAGCTTCTATTAAATCGTTCGTGAAATAAATGAATGGAGGTATTTAATATGAAATACAGATTATTTCTTGTTATTTTTTTGAGTAGTATGTTGAATATTCTTTTAGGGACATTTTTACAAATCTCTAATGTATCGATTGGGTGGATTGTTCTCTACAGTGGATTGTTTGAAGCAGGAATTTTCCTTCTTGCTAATAAAGGGGTGGCGGTAAAAATCAAGGAAGTAGACATCCAAAACCGCTTTAAATTTATTTTTGGAAAAACGGTATGGTTTCAAATTCTTTTGCTCATCTTTTTAATGGTCAAACTTTATCTTGGTTTAGATGTGAGGTTGATTTTATTCTATGGCCATATTTTCATTGTTTTTAATGCCTTAATATATCTATTGTCTAGTAGTCAGGTTAGCCTTAAAAAGAACAAACTGTCTTCTTAATCTTGCAGTAGTAGAGCCTGGCAAGGGTAGGTCATAGTAGGAGGAGTTATATGAAAAGACACTCTATTCTTTTCAAAACGAGTGCCATTCTTTCTTATTTGTTTTTGTTTTTTGGCTTGTTTTGGACAACCCAATTTTGGAGCAATTATTGGGAGTTCTCGTCTTGGGTAGGAAATCTTATCTGGATTCGAAACATCATCAGCCTTCTCTTTATCGGCTCGATGGTTTGGATTTTGATCGGGTCGGGCCATGCTTATCTCTTTCGCATCCCTAGGAAAAAGTGGTTGAGCTATTCTGTTCTGACGGTGTTAGCCGCTGTTGTACTTATCTGCTTTAACTATCTGACAGCTAAACACGTTCAGGGAACCAATGAAGGGTGGAATTTGTTTATTGCCTATAGTGAGACAAATTTTGCGGAGTTTGGTGTTTACCTAACCTTAATCGTACTAGGACCTCTGATGGAAGAATTGGTATTTAGGGGATTGCTTCAACATGCCTTCTTTAAGAATTCGAGGTGGGGGCTGGATCTTCTCTTTCCGTCATTCTTATTTGCCTTGCCCCACTTTTCTAGCTTGCCAAGTCTCGCAGATATTTTTGTCTATACGGCAGTGGGTTGTCTATATGCATGGCTGACACGTTATACGAAGAGCATCTATCCTTCTTATTCGATTCATATTGTTAATAATATCATCGCAAACTTACCATTTTTGCTCACTTTTCTACACAGGGTTCTGGGGTAAAAAACCAGAAGACTTGCTTTTCAGCCATAGAGGAGGTCATCATGTATAAACACTTATTTTTCCTAGATTCCAAAACCTTAGACTGGCTGACACCTTATATTCTAGTCTTGGCTTCTGACACCATTGCTTTTAATGTTTTTGTGCTAACCTTTGTATCTGTGGTGGTCTTTTATTTCCTAAATCCCATGTTATCTTTAATGGCTATCTTCTTAGGGGCTGGCTATGTGGTCGGATTTTGGTTGCTAAAATGGTTTGTTTTGGAAAGATTAGAGCTCAAGGATGACTTGTAGGGAAGTCTGTTTGATGAGGAGGATAGCTTTATGGCCATTTTCAATAAGTGCCATGCCTTGTTTTTAGGATTTTTAGTATTTGCCATCGTTGGTGCAGCGGGATATTCCGTCAATCAAGGGGATTATTTTCAACACCAGTACACATTCATTATTATAAAGAGTCTCTTGCTTTTCCTTAGTTTTGGCTATGCTAAATGGTTTGATATGATTTCTTTTGGGATTTTAAGCAAGAAACAACTCTTGCTCTTCATTGGAATCTTTCTTCTCACTGTGCTGGTAAGTATTAGCTATCATGCTTTTTTCTCAGTTGTTTCTGGTGCTTCGGCTCAACATCTTGAGGAAGCTAGTAAAGGACTTTCGCTTTCCTTTATTGTAAGTGCCACAGTTTTGGCACCTATCCAGGAGGAATTCATGTTTAGAGGGCTTCTTCAAGGTGCGGTTTTTGACAATTCGTGGATAGGGCTTGTGCTGACATCCTCTCTCTTCTCTTTAATGCATGAACCTTATGATATTCCTTCGTTTTGCTATTATCTTTTCGGGGGCTTGTTGCTGGGCTTTGCTTATAAAAAGAGCCAAAATTTGTGGGTTTCTACTCTAGTCCATATGTTTTACAACAGTTTGCCACTCTTAACTTATATTTAATGAAAATCAAAGAGCAAACTAGGAAACTAGCCGAAGGTTGCTCAAAACAGTGTTTTGAGGTTGTGGATAGAACTGACGAAGTCAGTCACATATATAATTCAAGGCGACGTTGACGTGGTTTGAAGAGGTTTTCGAAGAGTATACAATGGTTTGTTTTGGAAAGACTAGAGTTAAAGGATGACTTGTAGGGAAGTTTGTTTGTTGAGGAGGATAATTTTATGAAGTTTTTTGATAAATTTCATGCCTTTTGTTTTGGATTTTTAGTACTACTAATCGTCATTACAGTTCCTTATACGATTAACCATGGGGATTTTTTTCAAAATGAATCTGAATTGATTATTGTAAGTCTTCTTGTAACCTCGATGAGTGTTACTTATGCTAGAAAGTTTGAAATGATTTCTTTTGGGATGTTAAGCAAGAAAGAACTTTTGCTTTTCATTGAAATCTTTCTTCTAAGTCTGCTTGAGACGCTAGTTTATATTCATTTCTTCGCTGTTTCTTCTGGCGCAGGAGTTCAACACTTGGCGGAAGTCAGCAGAGGAATTTCTCTGTCTTTGATTTTGACTTCCTCAGTTTTTGGTCCCATCCAGGAGGAACTCATTTTCAGAGGACTTCTTCAAGGTGCCGTTTTTGACAATTCTTGGTTAGGGCTTGTGCTAACTTCCTCTCTCTTTTCTTTCATGCATGGACCTTCTAATGTCCCTTCGTTTATTTTTTATCTACTTGGGGGCTTGTTACTGGGCTTTGCTTATAAAAAGAGCCAAAACTTATGGGTTTCTACTCTAGTCCACATGTTTTACAACAGTTGGCCACTTTTATATTATTTATAAAAATTATGAAAAGGTAAGTAGGAGATTGTGCTTACCTTTTTCTTTCTATAATGATACCCAAGCCAATCCAGATGCTTTTCTTTTAGAATCGGGTGTGGAGCGGTTGACGAATAGGGCAAAAACTAGTAGAATAGTAAGGAAACTTTATACGGAGGAAAGAAATGGATTTGGGTGATAATGAGCTAACACTGACTCCCATACCTGGGAAGAGTGGCAAGGCTTATATGGGTAGCTATCCTGATGGGAAGCGCATCTTTGTAAAAATGAACACCTCTCCAATCCTACCTGGTCTAGCTAGAGAACAAATTGCTCCACAATTATTATGGAGTCGCCGTTTGGCAGATGGGCGTGATATGTGTGCTCAAGAATGGTTGACAGGCAAAATATTGACCCCCTATGATATGAATCGTAAACAAATCGTCAATATTTTAACCCGCCTGCATCGCTCACGTCCGTTGATGACACAGTTGAGTCGTTTGGGATATGCCATGGAAACACCTGTAGATTTACTACAGTCTTGGCAAGAAACGGCTCCAGATGCTTTGCGTAAAAATCATTTTATCAGTGAAGTGATGGCTGATTTACGTCAGACTATTCCAGGATTTAGAGAGGATCATGCGACTATTGTCCATGGAGATGTACGACATAGTAATTGGATTGAGACAGACAGTGGCTTGATTTATTTGGTAGATTGGGATTCGGTTCGCTTGACCGACCGCATGTTTGATGTGGCCCATATGCTCTGCCATTATATTCCAGAACATCAGTGGAAGGAATGGTTGACCTACTACGGTTACAAGTACAATCAAACGGTATTAAATAAATTGTATTGGTACGGTCAATTGTCTTATTTGAGCCAGATTTCCAAGTATTATATGAACCAAGATTTAGAAAATGTCAATCGGGAGATTCATGGCCTGCGTCACTTCCGAGACAAGTATGGAAAGAGAAGATGAGAGTTAGAAATCGTAAAGGGGCGACAGAATTACTAGAAGCAAATCCCCAGTATGTGGTCCTCAATCCCTTGGAAGCCAAGGGGAAATGGCGGGACTTGTTTGGCAATGACAATCCCATTCATGTGGAAGTTGGAAGTGGAAAGGGTGCCTTTGTTTCAGGTATGGCCAAGCAAAACCCTGACATCAACTATATCGGGATTGATATTCAAAAGTCTGTTTTGAGTTATGCTTTAGACAAGGTCCTTGAAGTTGGAGTGCCTAATATCAAGCTCTTGTGGGTAGATGGTTCTGACTTGACTGACTACTTTGAAGATGGCGAAATTGATCGCTTGTATCTGAATTTTTCAGATCCATGGCCTAAAAAACGCCATGAAAAGCGTCGTTTGACCTACAAGACTTTCTTGGATACCTTCAAGCGTATCTTACCTGAAAATGGAGAAATTCATTTCAAAACGGATAACCGTGGCTTGTTTGAGTACAGCCTAGTGAGTTTTTCTCAATATGGCATGAAGCTCAATGGTGTTTGGCTCGATTTACATGCCAGTGATTTTGAAGGCAATGTCATGACAGAATACGAGCAGAAATTCTCCAACAAGGGGCAAGTTATCTACCGAGTTGAGGCTCAGTTTTAATCTAAAGGGATTTCAAAAACTGTTTCGCATTCAAAAAGTTAAACGAATCATATATTCTAAGGATTTAGTTCTGTACTGAACAGAATTAGGTCCTTTTAGTTTAATTTTCAAACAGGTAGTTTTTGCTAAGTGTGTATTTGCGGCCGGATAAGTGGTATAATGAAAAGGTTATGAGAAATAGTATAAATCCTCTTGCATTCTATCTTTTCTTTTTCCTTGTGATAGGTAGTTTGATTTTTTCTGATTATCAACAACATAGACAGGTAGAGGTGCAAGCAGAAAAAACTGAAACAACTATTGAAACCAGTGAAGGAGAGGAAAATAAGGTTATCGAAGACAGATTAGCCACGATGACCTTGGAAGAGAAAGTGGGACAATTATTTTGGGTCAGAGTTCCTTCTGATCATCAGATAGAAGATCTCCAATCCTATCATTTGTCTGGTTATATCTTATTTGGCAGAGATTTTGAGGGACGAAGCATAGAGGATATAAAGGCTTTAACAAAGGGTTACCAAGCTGCTGCAAAGATTCCTTTATTGATTGGTTCAGATGAAGAAGGAGGGACAGTGACTCGTATCAGTTCGATTTTAGAAACTCCTTTTCAATCTCCTATGGCACTTTATCAGCAAGGGGGAATGGACGCAGTGCTTTCTGATACGAAGCAAAAGGCGGAACTGCTAAAATCTGTTGGTATCAATGCTGGACTTTTCCCGGTTGCAGATCTTGCAAGGAATCAATCAGCCTTCATTTATAATCGAACGATTGGACAAGATGCCCAAACAACTGCAAGCTATGTTCAACAGGTTGTAGAAGAACTTAAAAAGAGTAAGGTTGGGTCAACCTTGAAACATTTTCCAGGATATGGCGATAATGGAGACAGTCATACCGCTATTATCCAAGACAACCGTTCTCTGGATGAATTAAGACAAGCAGATTTTCTTCCCTTTCAAGCTGGGATAGATGCAGGGGCGGATAGTGTGTTAGTCTCTCACAATATCCTATCTAAAATCGACACAGTGCCGTCATCCATCTCCCCAAAAATCACGGACCTTCTTCGTAAGGAATTGCATTTCAAAGGTGTCATTATGACGGATGATTTTGATATGGCAGGGATAGCCGATTTTGTCAGTCAGGAAGAAGCTGCTTTTCAAGTGATTGTAGCTGGAAATGACCTGATTCTAGGGTCATCCTATCAAACCCAGATCCCTT
This sequence comes from Streptococcus sp. CF7_Ac1-12, assembly GCF_024295905.1. Lineage (GTDB taxonomy): Bacteria > Bacillota > Bacilli > Lactobacillales > Streptococcaceae > Streptococcus > Streptococcus mitis_AP. The sequence goes on from NZ_JANCPG010000009.1 coordinate 24,346, forward strand.
ATCTAGTAAAGAAAATTTCCTCTGGAGAGTTGACAGAAGGACGTATTGATGAATCTGTCAGACGTATTTTAACTTGGAAATACGACTTGGGCTTATTAGAAGAGGCGCAGTAAAAGAAAAGTGTAGTCTTGTAAGTTCAGACAAAAAGCTTCAAGGTCAAATCCTTGCAGGTTAGCTTAATTTGTGTTATACTTGTAACAAGAATATGAAAAGTGAGGCGAGGAAATATCTTCGCCTCTTGCTTATGAGGAGGTGGACGTAATCGCAACAATCATAGAATTAGTCAGAGAAGTTGTAGAACCTGTCATTCAAGAACCTTTCGAACTCGTGGATATCGAGTATGGAAAGATTGGCAGTGACATGATTCTCAGTATTTTTGTAGATAAACCTGAAGGAATTACCTTGAACGACACGGCAGACTTGACAGAAATAATCAGTCCTGTCCTAGATACTATCAAGCCAGATCCCTTCCCAGAACAATATTTCCTAGAAATCACCAGTCCAGGATTGGAACGTCCTTTAAAAACCAAGGATGCCGTTGCTGGAGCGGTTGGGAAATACATCCATGTCGGGCTCTACCAAGCCATCGATAAGCAAAAGGTTTTTGAAGGAATCTTAGTGGCCTTTGAAGAGGACGAGTTGACCATGGAATATATGGACAAGACGCGTAAGAAAACCGTTCAAATTCCATACAGTTTAGTATCAAAAGCACGTTTAGCAGTTAAATTATAGAAAAAGAAAGGATAGCTTTTGAGGATTCAAAAGTGAAGAAAACATGAGTAAAGAAATGCTAGAGGCCTTCCGCATTTTGGAAGAAGACAAGGGAATCAAAAAAGAAGACATCATCGACGCAGTAGTAGAGTCGCTTCGTTCCGCTTATCGCAGACGCTATGGTCAATCTGATAGCGTAGCTATTGATTTCAACGAAAAAACAGGTGACTTTACAGTTTATACTGTCCGTGAAGTTGTTGATGAAGTATTTGATAGCCGTTTGGAAATCAGCTTGAAAGATGCTCTTGCCATTAATTCAGCCTATGAACTTGGTGACAAAATCAAGTTTGAAGAAGCACCTGCTGAGTTTGGTCGTGTAGCAGCTCAATCTGCCAAACAAACCATCATGGAAAAAATGCGCAAGCAAACACGTGCCATTACTTACAATACTTACAAAGAACATGAGCAAGAAATCATGTCTGGTACAGTAGAACGCTTTGACAACCGCTTCATCTATGTCAACCTTGGCAGCATCGAAGCCCAATTGTCAAAACAAGACCAAATTCCTGGTGAAGTTTTTGCTTCCCACGATCGTATCGAAGTTTATGTCTACAAGGTTGAAGACAACCCTCGTGGTGTGAACGTCTTTGTTAGCCGTAGCCATCCAGAAATGATCAAACGTTTGATGGAGCAAGAAATTCCAGAAGTTTATGATGGAACTGTTGAAATCATGAGCGTAGCTCGTGAAGCAGGTGACCGTACTAAGGTTGCCGTTCGCAGCCATAATCCAAACGTGGACGCTATCGGTACAATCGTTGGACGTGGTGGAGCTAACATCAAGAAAATCACTAGCAAGTTCCACCCAGCTCGCTATGACGCTAAGAGTGACCGTATGGTACCAATCGAAGAAAACATCGACGTTATCGAGTGGGTAGCAGACCCAGCTGAATTTATCTACAATGCCATCGCTCCTGCTGAGGTTGACCAAGTTATCTTTGATGAAAACGACAGCAAACGTGCCTTGGTGGTTGTTCCTGATAACAAGCTTTCTCTTGCTATCGGTCGTCGTGGGCAAAACGTTCGCTTGGCAGCTCACTTGACTGGTTACCGTATCGATATCAAGTCTGCTAGCGAATTTGAAGCCATGGAAGAAGCTGGTTCGGTAGATTTGGGATCAGAAAACGATACTATCGAAGAATAAAAGCTGCTAGAGGAGGGAAAGATGAAAACGAGAAAAATCCCTTTGCGCAAGTCTGTTGTGTCCAATGAAGTGATTGATAAGCGTGATTTGCTCCGCATTGTCAAAAATAAGGAAGGACAAGTCTTTATCGATCCGACAGGCAAGGCCAACGGCCGCGGTGCTTATATCAAGCTAGACAATGCAGAAGCCTTAGAGGCGAAAAAGAAGAAGGTCTTTAACCGCAGCTTTAACATGGAAGTTGAAGAAAGCTTTTATGATGAGTTGATCGCTTATGTGGATCACAAAGTGAAAAGAAGAGAGTTAGGACTTGAATAAGCAAAAGATAAGTAATCTCTTGGGACTTGCTCAACGAGCAGGGCGAATCATATCGGGTGAAGAATTGGTCGTCAAGGCCATTCAAGACGGCAAGGCCAAGTTGGTCTTTCTAGCCCATGATGCTGGACCCAATCTGACCAAGAAGATTCAAGATAAAAGTCACTATTATCAAGTAGAAATTGTAACCGTGTTTTCAACACTGGAATTAAGCATAGCAGTCGGGAAATCGAGAAAGGTTTTGGCTGTAACAGATGCTGGATTTACAAAGAAAATGAGGTCTCTTATGGAATAGAAGAGGAGGACATGATTTGTCTAAGAAAAGATTGTACGAAATCGCAAAAGAACTTGGAAAAGAAAGTAAAGAAGTTGTAGCGCGTGCAAAAGAGTTGGGCTTGGATGTGAAAAGCCACTCATCAAGTGTGGAAGAAGCTGTCGCTGCAAAAATCGCTGCCAGCTTTAAGACTGTAGCTGCTCCGAAAGAAGAAGCAAAACCTGCAGCACCAAAAGCAAGTGCAGAAAAGAAAGCCGAAAAATCTGAACCAGCTAAACCAGCTGTAGCCAAGGAAGAGGCAAAAACGGCTGAGCCAGTTGCTCCGAAGACAGAAAAAGTAGCCGCAAAGCCGCAAAGCCGTAATTTCAAGGCTGAACGTGAAGCCCGTGCCAAAGAGCAGGCAGAACGACGCAAGCAAAATAAGGGCAATAACCGTGACCAACAACAAAACGGAAACCGTCAGAAAAATGATGGACGTAATGGTGGAAAACAAGGTCAAGGCAATCGCGACAATCGTCGCTTTAATGACCAAGCTAAGAAACAGCAAGGTCAGCAAAATCGTGGAAATGAGCGTCGTCAACAAGAGGACAAACGTCCAAATCAAGCGGCTCCACGTATTGACTTTAAAGCCCGTGCAGCTGCCCTAAAAGCAGAACAAAATGCAGAGTACGCACGTTCAAGCGAGGAACGTTTCAAACGAACTCAGGCTGCCAAAGAAGCCTTGGCCCAAGCTAACAAACGCAAGGAACCAGAGGAAATCTTTGAAGAAGCTGCTAAGTTAGCTGAACAAGCGCAACAAGTTCAAGCAGTGGTTGAAACAGCTCCTGTGAAAAAAGAAGCTGCAGTGGATACACGTCGTAAGAAGCAAGCCCGACCAGACAAAGAACGTGATGATTATGATCACGAAGAAGATGGTCCTAGAAAACAACAAAAGAATCGAAGTAGTCAAAATCAAGTGAGAAATCAAAGAAATAGTAACTGGAATAACAACAAAAAGAACAAAAAAGGTAATAACAAGAACAACCGTAATCAGGCTCCAAAACCTGTTACGGAGCGTAAATTCCATGAATTGCCAACAGAATTTGAATATACAGATGGTATGACCGTTGCGGAAATCGCAAAACGTATCAAACGTGAACCAGCTGAAATCGTTAAGAAACTATTCATGATGGGTGTCATGGCCACACAAAACCAATCTTTGGATGGAGAAACCATCGAACTCCTCATGGTGGATTATGGTATCGAAGCCAAACAAAAGGTTGAAGTGGATAATGCCGACATCGAACGTTTCTTTGTCGAAGATGGTTATCTCAATGAAGATGAATTGGTAGAGCGTCCACCAGTTGTAACTATCATGGGACACGTTGACCACGGTAAAACAACACTTCTAGATACTCTTCGTAATTCTCGTGTTGCGACAGGTGAAGCGGGTGGTATCACGCAACATATCGGTGCCTACCAAATCGTTGAAAATGGCAAGAAGATTACCTTCCTTGATACACCAGGACATGCGGCCTTTACATCGATGCGTGCGCGTGGTGCATCTGTTACCGATATTACGATCTTGGTCGTAGCGGCAGATGACGGGGTTATGCCTCAGACTATCGAAGCCATTAACCACTCAAAAGCTGCCAACGTTCCAATCATCGTAGCCATTAACAAGATTGATAAACCAGGTGCTAACCCAGAACGCGTTATCGGTGAATTGGCAGAGCATGGAGTTATGTCAACTGCTTGGGGTGGAGATTCTGAATTTGTTGAAATTTCAGCTAAGTTCAACCAAAACATCGAAGAATTGTTGGAAACAGTCCTTCTTGTGGCTGAAATCCAAGAACTCAAGGCAGACCCAACAGTACGTGCAATCGGTACAGTTATCGAAGCGCGTTTGGATAAAGGAAAAGGTGCGGTCGCAACCCTTCTTGTTCAACAAGGTACCTTGAATGTCCAAGATCCAATCGTTGTCGGAAACACCTTCGGTCGTGTCCGTGCTATGACCAATGACCTTGGTCGTCGCGTTAAGGTGGCTGGACCATCAACACCAGTCTCAATCACAGGTTTGAACGAAGCGCCAATGGCGGGTGACCACTTTGCTGTTTACGAAGATGAAAAATCTGCGCGTGCAGCTGGTGAAGAACGTGCCAAACGTGCTCTTATGAAGCAACGTCAAGCTACCCAACGTGTCAGCCTTGAAAACCTCTTTGATACGCTTAAAGCTGGTGAACTCAAGTCTGTTAACGTTATCATCAAAGCCGACGTACAAGGTTCTGTTGAAGCCCTTTCTGCCTCACTTCAGAAGATTGATGTGGAAGGTGTCAAAGTGACCATCGTCCACTCTGCAGTTGGTGCCATCAACGAATCAGACGTGACACTTGCCGAAGCTTCAAATGCCTTTATCGTTGGTTTCAACGTACGCCCTACACCGCAAGCTCGTCAACAAGCTGAAGCTGACGATGTGGAAATCCGTCTCCACAGCATTATCTACAAGGTTATCGAAGAGATGGAAGAAGCCATGAAAGGGATGCTTGATCCTGAATTCGAAGAAAAAGTTATCGGTGAAGCAGTTATTCGTGAAACCTTCAAGGTGTCTAAAGTGGGAACTATCGGTGGATTCATGGTTATCAACGGTAAGGTTACCCGTGACTCTAAAGTCCGTGTTATTCGTGATGGTGTCGTTATCTATGATGGTGAACTTGCAAGCTTGAAACACTACAAAGACGACGTTAAAGAAGTTACAAACGGCCGTGAAGGTGGATTGATGATTGATGGCTACAATGACATCAAGACTGATGATGTGATTGAGGCCTACGTCATGGAAGAAATCAAGAGATAATAGAGAAACGATAGCGCATTTGACTCGTCGTCAACAGCGCCTTGATGAACCCTCAGTTCTATCTAAGGCTTGTTTCCTAGATTCAAATGGCTCTAGTTCCTCTATCTAATAAAAATAGCTAGGTCTGCTGGCCTAGCTTTTGGTTCAAAGTAGAGAAAGGAATATCATGGCAAATCATTTCCGTACGGATCGTGTGGGCATGGAAATCAAGCGTGAAGTCAATGAGATTTTGCAAAAGAAAGTCCGTGATCCGCGTGTCCAAGGTGTGACTATCACAGATGTTCAGATGCTGGGTGATTTGTCTGTTGCCAAGGTTTACTACACCATTTTGAGTAACCTTGCTTCGGATAATCAAAAAGCCCAAATCGGGCTTGAAAAAGCAACTGGTACCATCAAACGTGAACTTGGTCGCAATTTGAAATTGTACAAAATCCCAGATTTGACCTTCGTCAAAGACGAGTCCATCGAGTATGGGAACAAGATTGACGAAATGCTACGCAATCTGGATAAGAACTAAGAAGGAGGGACAACCCTCTTTTTTGGTGCTTGGATTCTTCTAGCTATTAATAGCTGTATTTGTAATTGCAAAAAACAGTTTAAAAAATTTGTAAATACCTTATAGTATGATATGATAATGTTTAATACGAATGATAAATGGAAGTAGAGATGGGCAAACAAGAGTTAGCGATGCAAGTGCTGCGACAAGTGGTGAAATTACCCATGGTCAAAGTTGATCGAGAAAAATTTTTAGTTGACAAGTTTTCTAAAGAGTTAGATCGAAAGGATATTGCTACATTATTGGAAAAAGGTCCGACCTCTTTGTTAACAAAGGAAAGCTTGGATCGAGTTGCTAAGACCTGTATTAAGGACAATGTTCTACGAGCAAGCGGGACTTCGATTTTGGCAGGTTTACCTGGTGGTATTGCCATGGCAATCACTATTCCAACAGATGTAGTTCAGTTTTATGCTTTTTCATTAAAGTTGGCCCAAGAACTAGGCTATATTTATGGATTTGATGATCTTTGGGAATCCCGTGATGAATTGAGCGAGGATGCTCAAAATACCCTCTTGCTTTATCTCGGTGTCATGCTAGGGGTAAATGGAGCAGGGGCTTTACTTCGCTCTGGAGGTGTAACAGTTGCCAAGCATGTGATGAAGACGATTCCGCAGAAAGCTTTGACAAAGACACTTTGGTATCCTATTCTGGAAAAAGTTTTGAAAATTTTTGGAGTCAGCTTGACAAAGGGAGGCTTGGCTAAGGGAATGGGAAAAGTGATTCCTATTTTAGGAGGTGTCCTTTCTGGTGGCTTAACCTTTGCGACTATGAAGCCGATGGGGGAAAGACTGCAAAAGGAATTATCCAAATTAGTTAACTATAATGAAGGGCAGTATCAAATAGATATTGATACTATCCGAAAAGAAGCTGAAATCATCGAAGGTGAGTAATATGGGACTCATAAAAATTCTAGCTAAAACTTACGGAAATTACTTTTTGACCATGCAAGGTGTAAAAGTGATGAAAACGATAAAGAAAGATGACCATGTCGTTGTCGGTCTAGGGAAACTCTTTATTGCAGACAAGTTAATGGATACGGCTCGGTGGCTCATCAAGCCAGAGGATAGAAAATGAAATTTTTTTGGAACTTCTTGCTATTCTTTTTATCAAACCGATTATTGGGATTGTGAAATTCTTGTGGATGATCATCTCTTTTGCAGTCCAATTGCTGTTTTACAAGCTATTATTTAAAATATTGGATTGGCTCTTTAAACTTATTTAGATGGTAATACAAGTCGCAGAGAACTAGCAGGAGCTCTCCTGCTAGTTTTTTAATCTCTTTCCATATGGTATAATATAAGCAGTAAAATCATTTTAGAACATACAATGGAGGTCGTCATGGACAATATCATCGATGTGTCAATTCCTGTTGCAGAAGTGGTGGACAAGCATCCAGAGGTCTTAGAGATTCTAGTGGAGTTGGGTTTTAAACCCCTTGCCAATCCCTTAATGCGCAATACAGTTGGTCGTAAAGTATCGCTTAAGCAGGGTTCTAAGCTTGAAGGAACTCCTATGGACAAGATTGTTCGCACACTGGAAGCAAACGGCTACGAAGTGATTGGGTTAGACTAATGGCAGATGAACGGATTCATATCCTACGGGATATTTTGTTAGAATTGCACAATGGCGCCTCTCCTGAGTCGGTTCAGGAGCGCTTTGATGCGACCTTTACAGGTGTTTCAGCCATCGAGATTTCCCTTATGGAGCACGAGCTGATGAACTCAGACTCAGGTGTCACCTTTGAAGATGTCATGGAACTCTGTGATGTCCATGCTAATCTTTTTAAAAATGCTGTTAAGGGTGTCGAAGTTGCAGATACTGAGCATCCAGGCCACCCAGTTCGTGTCTTCAAGGAAGAAAATCTGGCCCTCCGTGCGGCCTTGATTCGCATTCGGAGATTGTTAGATACCTATGAGTCCATGGAAGATGAAGAAATGCTTGCGGAGATGCGCAAGGGCTTGGTGCGTCAGATGGGACTTGTGGGGCAATTTGACATCCATTACCAACGTAAGGAAGAACTCTTCTTTCCTATCATGGAGCGTTATGGACACGATTCACCTCCCAAAGTTATGTGGGGAGTGGATGACCAGATTAGGGAACTCTTTCAAACAGCTTTAGCGACAGCCAAGTCACTACCAGAAGTGTCGATTAGCACTGTAAAGGAAACTTTTGAAGCCTTTGCGACAGAGTTTGAAAGTATGATTTTCAAGGAAGAGTCCATCCTTCTCATGATTCTCCTTGAGTCCTTCACCCAAGATGACTGGCTTCAGATAGCGGAGGAGAGCGATGCCTATGGCTATGCTATCATCCGTCCGTCTGAGAAATGGGTGCCAGAACGACAGAGTTTTGTTGAGGAAAAGATTGCAGAGGAGCCCGTGCAGCTAAACACTGCTGAAGGTCAAATTCAGCAAGTCATCGATACACCTGAAGGACAGTTTACCATTACCTTTACCCCTAAGGAAAAGGAAGCAGTGCTGGATCGTCATAGTCAACAGGCTTTTGGGAATGGCTATCTTTCAGTCGAGCAGGCCAATCTTATTCTCAATCACCTCCCTATGGAGATTACCTTTGTCAATAAAGACGATATTTTCCAGTATTATAATGACAATGCGCCAGCTGATGAGATGATTTTCAAACGAACACCGTCTCAAGTCGGGCGCAATGTCGAACTCTGCCATCCGCCTAAGTACTTGGACAAGGTCAAAACTATCATGAAGGGGCTTCGTGAGGGTACTAAGGATAAGTATGAAATGTGGTTCAAGTCTGAGTCGCGAGGCAAGTTTGTCCACATCACCTACGCTGCAGTGCACGATGAAAACGGAGAATTCCAAGGAGTGCTGGAGTATGTTCAGGATATTCAACCCTACCGTGAGATTGATACGGACTATTTCCGTGGATTAGAATAAGGAGAAAAAATGAGTTACGAACAAGAATTTATGAAGGAATTTGAAGCTTGGGTTAATACCCAGATTATGATTAACGACATGGCGCACAAGGAAAGCCAAAAAGTATACGAAGAAGACCAAGATGAGCGTGCCAAAGATGCCATGATTCGATACGAAAGTCGCTTGGATGCTTATCAGTTCTTGCTTGGTAAGTTTGAAAACTTCAAAGCAGGCAAGGGATTCCATGATTTGCCAGATGGCTTGTTTGGTGAGCGAAATTATTAAACGAGAAAGATTCTTGATTTTTTACTAAAATCTTGATAGAATATTTATATTAAATCCTTGTCAGAGCAGGGATTTTTTATTGAAAGGATTTTATCATGTCAAAGAAACTCAATCGTAAAAAACAATTACGAAATAGCCTCCGTCGTGCAGGTGCCTTTTCAAGTACTGTGACGAAGGTTGTAGAAGAGACAAAAAAAGTCGTGAAGCGTGCAGAACAGTCAGCGAGCGAAGCTAGTAAGGCTGTCTCTAAAAAAGTTGAACAAGCAGTAGAAGCTACCAAAGAGCAAGCTCAAAAAGTAGCCAATTCTGTAGAAGATTTTGCAGCAAACTTGGGTGGACTTCCACTTGACCGTGCCAAAACTTTCTATGATGAAGGAATCAAGTCTGCGTCAGATTTCAAAAATTGGACTGAAAAAGAACTCCTTGCTTTGAAAGGAATCGGCCCAGCTACTATTAAGAAATTGAAAGAAAACGGCATTAAGTTCAAGTAATCTTTCTTGTCCCTTGCATTTCCGAAAAAATCTTGCTACAATAAAGCCATCAGAGGTGTTTTGAATCCCACATTTTACAGAAAGTGGCGGTGCTGAGAAGTCCACAAATGTGTCAAAACTGGTTGCTGATGGATGAAAAATGAAATATTACTGTCTTTTTATTTTAAAGATAAGAGTTGCGGGCGTTGCCCGAAATTGGGTGGTACCGCGGATAAACACATTCGTCCCTGTCATGTAGATGGCAGGGCTTTTCTTTTGTATCTTGGTCAAAGGAGGTTGTTATGAAGCAATCTTTTAACACAAGTAAACTATATTATGGTTTTCCTATTTTCATTTTGGGGTATCAGGACCAGAATTTTGGACACAATATAACGACTTGCAGCTCCTCTTATAGTCTGGGAGATTGGCTAGTTATCGGTGTTGGTTCTGAGGAAAATGCGGCTGATCAGATTAAGTATTATCAACAGTTCACCGTAAATATTCCTGATGAAACTTCTATGCTTGCGATGGAGCAGGCCGGCTTTATCAGTCGTCGAGAGAAACTGAAACACCTGGGACTAGACTACGAGATTTCTGAACAAACTCATGCTCCGATTTTGGAATCTTGTCCGGTCGTTTTGGATTGCCAAGTGGATCGGATTATCGAAGAAGATGGAATTTGCCACATCTTTGCTAAGATTCTTGACCGACTGGCTAATCCTGAACTCTTGGATGATAAGGGACATTTTAAAAATGACTGTTTTTCACCGACTTACTTTATGGGGGACGGTCACCAGCGCGTTTATCGCTATTTAGATAACCGTGTTGACCCTATGGGGAGCTTTATCAAGAAAGCGAGGAAGAAGGATGTCAAGAGCTGAATTACCAGAACGAATAGAGACGGAACGGCTAGTGTTACGAGTCCGTACAGTGGCGGACGCCGAAGATATCCATGCCTACGCTAGTTTGCCAGAGGTCGCTTATCCAGCAGGCTTTCCTCCAGTCAAGACCTTGGAAGATGAGATTTATTATCTGGAGCAAATCCTTCCCGATCGCAATCAAAAGGAAAATCTCCCAGCTGGCTATGGGATTGTCGTCAAAGGAACCGATAAAGTCATTGGTTCTGTTGACTTCAATCACCGCCATGCGGACGATGTGCTAGAAATTGGCTATACCTTGCACCCAGACTACTGGGGTCGAGGCTATGTACCAGAAGCAGCGCTTGCCTTGATTGACTTAGCCTTTAAAGATTTGGGTCTTCACAAGATTGAATTGACTTGTTTTGGATACAATGTCCAAAGTCAACGAGTCGCAGAAAAACTTGGATTTACCCTTGAAGCTCGCATAAGAGACCGCAAAGATACTCGAGGCAACCGCTGTGACAGCTTGATATATGGCTTGCTGAAGAGTGAGTGGGAGGTGAATTGATGCATCTTTTCATTATCGGTGCTCCAGCTTCAGGAAAAATGACGATTGGTCAAGAACTGTCTCGATTGACGGATGCTACCCTCTTTTATAACCATCAAGCCATCGATTTTGCACTAGAAATCTATCAGGACTACACAGAGGAAATGTGGGAGTTTGTTCGAGGGATTACCTTTTCTTTCCTTGGAGCTAGCGCAAGAAATCAGCGATCAGTAATTTTAACAGATGTAATTGATTTTTCAAATCAGTACCAGCTGATGTATTTAAAGCAAATTCAGGATTTATTGGATAACTTTCATCAAGAGATTCTGTTTGTTGAGTTGGAAACAAGTCTTGAAGAGCGTTTACGTCGAAATCGAACGGAGAATCGATTAAATCACAAACCCTTAAAACGACATATTGAGGTATCTGAAAGAGAAATTTTAGAGACCGCTGAAACACTTCAATTAAATTCTCAACATCAACCGAATGAGTTGCACCACTACTTTAAAATAAATAATACGAATTTGTCAGCAGAAGAAGCTGCTAAGCAAATTCAAAATAAAATGAACAAAATAGAGAAAGGACACACACATGTCTAAAGAACTTTCACCTAAATACAATCCAGCCGAGGTTGAGGCTGGTCGTTACCAAAAATGGCTTGATGCTGATGTTTTCAAGCCTTCAGGAGATCAAAAGGCTAAGCCTTATTCAATCGTCATTCCACCACCAAACGTAACTGGGAAACTTCACCTTGGTCACGCTTGGGATACGACTTTGCAGGATATTATCATCCGTCAAAAACGCATGCAAGGTTTTGATACGCTTTGGCTTCCAGGTATGGACCACGCTGGTATTGCCACTCAGGCTAAGGTTGAGGAGCGCTTGCGTGGCGAGGGGATTAGCCGTTATGACCTCGGCCGTGAGAAATTCCTCGATAAGGTCTGGGAATGGAAAGATGAATATGCCACTACCATCAAGGAACAATGGGGCAAGATGGGGCTCTCTGTAGACTACTCTCGTGAGCGTTTCACTCTTGACGAAGGTTTGTCAAAAGCCGTTCGTAAGGTTTTTGTGGACCTTTACAAGAAAGGTTGGATCTACCGTGGTGAATTTATTATCAACTGGGACCCAGCAGCTCGCACAGCCCTTTCTGATATCGAGGTTATCCACAAGGATGTCGAAGGTGCCTTCTACCACATGAACTACATGCTGGAAGACGGTTCACGCGCCCTTGAAGTGGCAACAACTCGTCCTGAGACTATGTTTGGGGACGTTGCCGTTGCGGTCAATCCAGAAGACCCACGCTACAAGGACTTGATTGGTCAAAACGTCATCCTTCCAATCGCTAACAAACTCATCCCAATCGTTGGAGACGAACACGCAGATCCTGAATTTGGTACTGGTGTCGTGAAAATCACGCCTGCCCACGATCCAAACGACTTCTTGGTTGGTCAACGTCACAACTTGCCACAAGTCAACGTCATGAACGACGACGGAACCATGAATGAGCTTGCCTTCGAATTCGCCGGCATGGATCGTTTTGAAGCCCGTAAAGCAGTCGTTGCTAAGTTGGAAGAAATCGGTGCCCTCGTCAAAATCGAAAAACGTGTCCACAGTGTTGGTCACTCTGAGCGTACAGGTGTAGTGGTTGAGCCACGCTTGTCTACTCAATGGTTCGTCAAGATGGACCAATTGGCTAAGAACGCCATTGCCAACCAAGACACAGACGACAAGGTAGAATTCTACCCACCTCGTTTCAATGATACCTTCCTCCAATGGATGGAAAATGTCCACGACTGGGTCATCTCTCGTCAGCTATGGTGGGGTCACCAAATCCCTGCTTGGTACAATGCCGAGGGTGAAATGTACGTTGGCGAAGAAGCTCCAGAAGGCGACGGTTGGACTCAGGACGAAGACGTCTTGGATACTTGGTTCAGTTCTGCCCTTTGGCCATTCTCTACCATGGGCTGGCCGGATGTCGACTCAGAAGACTTCAAACGTTATTATCCAACATCAACTTTGGTGACTGGTTATGATATTATCCCGTTCTGGGTATCTCGAATGATTTTCCAAGGTTTGGAATTTACTGGCAAATCGCCATTCAAAAATGCATTGATTCATGGTCTGATTCGTGACGAGGAAGGCCGTAAAATGTCTAAATCTCTCGGTAACGGGATTGACCCGATGGATGTTATTGATAAGTACGGAACAGATAGCCTGCGTTGGTTCCTTTCAAACGGTTCTGCACCAGGTCAAGACGTGCGCTTCTCTTACGAGAAAATGGATGCTTCATGGAACTTCATTAACAAGATCTGGAACATCTCTCGCTACATCCTCATGAACAATGAAGGCTTGACCCTTGAGCAAGCAACTGCCAATGTGGAAAAAGTTGTCAACAAGGAAGCTGGTAATGTCACAGACCGCTGGATTCTCCACAACCTTAATGAAACCATCGGCAAAGTCACTGAAAACTTTGACAAGTTTGAGTTTGGTGTCGCTGGACACATCCTCTACAACTTCATTTGGGATGAATTTGCGGACTGGTACGTTGAGTTGACTAAGGAAGTCCTTTATAGCGACAACGAAGAAGAGAAAGTTATCACACGCTCTGTTCTCCTTTACACTTTGGACAAGATCCTTCGTCTCCTTCACCCAATTATGCCATTCGTGACAGAGGAAATCTTTGGACAAATCTCAGAAGGCTCTATCGTTACAGCAGAATACCCAACTGTCAATCCAGCCTTTGAAGATCTTGCCGCTCACACAGGAGTAGAAAGCCTCAAAGACTTGATCCGTGCTGTTCGTAATGCGCGTGCGGAAGTAAACGTAGCTCCAAGCAAACCTATCACAATCCTTGTTAAGACAAGCGATAGCGACTTGGAAACCTTCTTTAACAGCAATGTCAACTACATCAAACGCTTCACAAATCCAGAACACTTGGAAATCGCATCAAACATCCCTGCACCTGAACTCGCAATGTCAAGCGTCATCACAGGAGCAGAAATCTACTTGCCACTGGCAGACCTCTTCAATGTCGAAGAAGAACTAGCTCGCCTCGACAAGGAACTGGCTAAATGGCAAAAAGAACTGGATATGGTTGGTAAGAAACTCTCTAACGAACGTTTCGTAGCCAATGCCAAACCAGAAGTCGTCCAAAAAGAACGCGACAAACAAGCCGACTACCAAGCCAAATACGACGCGACCGTAGCACGTATTGATGAGATGAAGAAACTGGTTAAATAAACATAGAAACACGGTGATGAGCCGTGTTTTTTGGTATAATGAAATTGAAAATTGATAAGAAGGAAAAGTAATTTTGAGAAAAACACTTCAAGATTTAATTAATAATTCTATTGTTTTGAAATATAAGTTACCTTTTAATTTCACAAACGGTAAGGGAAGTTCAATTTCTATAAATAAAAGCAATTTAACAAGTAAAGGGAAAAATGAGTACTGCTTTGAAGGTAATGATAATGATATTTCAAAAATTATTTATAATGGAATAATTGAATTTGCTGAAAATGAATCTGAGATTGACTATAGTAAATTAGATAGAGAACAAACAAAGGCAATTAAACTTAAACTGAGGTATGATAAAGAGGATGAATCTTCAACCAAACTTCAATATGGATTTTATGGTGAAGTACTTTTAGATTTATTTTTAAGAAATTATTTCCATACGGATGTTTTAATTGCTAGAGGTTATTTTTATTCTCCTCTTGAAAAAGCTGAAGCAAAAGGATTTGATGCGTTTCATTTAGTGGATAATAATGGAATCTTGGAACTTTGGTTTGGTGAAGCTAAGTTCCATAAAAAATTTTCCTCAGGGATTAAATCTGTTATTTCTAAAATGAATAGCTCACTTTCAGATAGTTATTTAAATGATCACTTATACGCAATTATTAAAGAAAAAAAGAATATTTCTAAGTCGCATACTACTTTAGATACTATAATAGAAAGTTGGGAAGACAATCCTGAAATTATTCTTATAGACGAATTAACAGCTAACCATATCGAATTAATATATCCTATTTTTATAGCATATCAGAAACAAGGTACTTTTAGTTATGAAAAGTCAATTGATTCTTGTGTGAAGAAAATTAATGATGAGCTGTCTAAATCCACAGTTATGCCGGCTGTAAAAATTAATCTAAGTATTTTTGTAATGCTATTACCTGTTGATGATTCTAATAAATTAAAGGAAGAAGTGATTGAATGGATAGAAACGAAAGAACCGCTTATCTAATCAAAGAATTAAATTTATATAAGCGATACCCTGAAAGAAGAGGTACCTTTATCAAGACAACTTGTGACTATTACGACGCTGTAAAAAAAGACGAACTTACAAGTAGTGATTTAAATTTCTTGCGTTATATAGCAAATGAAGCTGGAGTACCACAATACTTTGAGCTACTTGAAAGAAAATATCAAGAAGGTAATGAAATAAATCCAGAGGATATGAATTTATTATCCATGAGTTCATTTTTAAATGAAGCGAATTTAATCGTAAATGATTATATGCTACATAAATATCAAAAAGAAGTTTTAGAATTATTCGAAATTAATTTAGTTAATAGATATGTTCTCTCTGCTCCAACTTCTTTTGGTAAAACTTTTATTGTTTATACTATTATAAAGAAAATGGATTATTCTAATATACTATTAGTTTTTCCTACGATTAGTCTGTTATCTGAAAATTATTTAAAGTTACAAAATGATGAATTTTTTTCTTCGTATAAAATACATACTCTAAGTGAAATAAACGAGGACGAACTTGGAGAAAAAAATATTTTTATATATACTCCTGAAAGATATCTCTCGTTTTTAGATAATAATACTAGTTATTTTGATTTTACTTTTGTGGATGAAATATATAAAATAGACAACGACTTTATTTTAGATAATGACACTCCAGAAGAAAATGAACGAGATATTGCTTATAGACTTGCTTTAGAATTTGCTTGCCAAAATAGTAAAGATATTTTACTCGCTGGACCTTATATTCAATTTCAGGAACCAGATGCAGAAAGAAATTCATTCAATAATTTTGTTAGAGTTAATAAATTTACAATTCTTGAATATAATGATGTTGAGATTGTATCTAAGAACATTACACATATTGATAGAAATAAGTTTGAACTTGGAAATATTAAATATAAATTAAATGTAGGTACTTCGTCCTTACAAGATAAAGTAGTACAAACTATTGTAAAGATAGAAGGTAATACTCTAATTTATTGTGGAAGCAAGCCAGATGTAGAGAGATTTGCTAATCATATGTTGAAAAATGAAGAATATCTTTCGCTTTTGTCAGAAAAAGAGTCCAAAGAAGATAATGAACTGTTTTCTATTTTTTTAAAACATATAGAAGAGAAATTTGGATCAGATTGGATTTTATATAAAGCACTTGAAAAGAGAATTGGGCTCCATCATGCAGGAATACCAAAATATCTTCAGAATGAAATAATTAATTTGTTTAATAGTGGGCAACTATTGTGTCTTTTTTCGACAACAACAATTACTGAAGGAGTCAATACAACTGCAAAGAATTTGATTGTTACTGCAGTAAAAAAAGGAAGGAAGCCATTAAAACAGTTTGATGCCAAAAACATTGCTGGGAGATCTGGTCGATTTAATGTCCATTATAGTGGTAATGTTATTGATTTAACAAAAGAATTTGAAACTATCATTAATTCGCAACAAGATGAAATTGAACATAAAAATTATGATAATTACCACAATAAAACTGACATTGATTTAGAAGTGACTCTGGATGAATTTTTGACAGATGATGATAAAAGGTTTAAAGATGAAATTAATAAGGCAAAACAAGACTCAGGACTACCAGATTTTATTTTTCAATCATATAGAATTATAGGCCCTTTGGAAAAAATCTTGATTTATAATCGAATAAAAGTAATGTCCGAGGTTGAATTTCGTAAAATTGATCGATTAAAGCAAGTATTAAGTCTAAGCAACGGTACAAAAATTCATTGGGAAGGTTTTCAAACAGTAGTTGATATTTGTCGCCAATTTATTTTTAATTCCGAGTTGAAACAGATAATAGAAGCTAAAGTAGGTAATAAAAATCATTCTTTAATTGTAGTACAACTGTCAGGATTTTTAGAAAAAGGCTTTTTAGGAACTGTTGATTATTACGTTAAACAGCAGAATTACAGTAAAGATAAAGCAATTAGTCAAACTTCTAAATTAATCTATACAATATTTAAATATCATCTTGTAAAGTATTTAGGTGTATTTGATTTGCTATATAGATTCCATTATTCAAAGGTTTACAGAAGAAACTTTGATGATGTTACTGGGATTAAAATTCTTCTGCAAAAGCTAGAGTATAATGCTCTGACTGATATTGGGCGCCAATTGAGTGATTATGGAGTTCCTTTTGAATTAGTAAAATATTATGATGGAAGTGTAACTACTAAAAATTTTGATTTATATGAAAGTTATGTAGATAGAAGAATACAAAGATTACTTGAATAAAAGATAAGACTGGGCAAAAACTCAATTTCAGGAGAAAATGAAGCAAATCTTCCCACAATAAAACGCATAGTATCAAGGTTTTTCAATACCTGATATTATGCGTTTTTGATTTTAGAGACTTTTTTTGCCCAGCATCATCTTAGTAATTATATTTAGATAATCGTAAATAAAATATCAGTAGGAGTAGTCCATTCTACTCTGATTCTTGTCCCAACGGTTACGTTCATTTGATTGAACCAGTTGTTAAAGGCTTTCAAGTTACCTTTACCAGAAAGATTTTTAGCATAGGGATCTCCTGCTTGAGAATTCCCTGATACTTTTACTACTCCATCGAAGTAGCCATCTGTCGACTTAGCATTAAATATATTCTGCCCTAAAATATCTATTCCTTGAGTGTGATTGGAATTATAAATTCTAAATTGATGAGCTACTGAACTTGGAATTGGGATATAACATTCTCCTGTTATCTGAGGACGAGAATTTGTATTCCTGTATGTGCCCCAGTCAATATTAGTTTTTTTAAGTTCTACTATGAATTGATCTCCTTGTTTTGGCATTATGCACCTCCTTAAGTTTATATGTTCATTATATCATATATGTTTGGAAAATGTTTATATTTCAGTATTAATTTAAAAATGATATACTAGTATAGTTAAACAAATTTCTTAGAAAGCAGGTTACTACATGACAAATTCTGTAAGTTCGAACCGACCTGAGAAGTACAACATTGCAGCTTTCTTCTCAGGTGTTGGGGGAATTGAGTTGGGATTTGAACAGACCAACGAGTTCAGAGTGGTGTATGCCAATGAGTTTGATAAGTATGCGCGTCAGACTTATCAGTTAAACCATCCAGATACTTATTTGGATGGTCGTGATATTCACGCTGTTCAACCAGAGGATATTCCAGCTGAGCGCGTGGATGTGATTATGGGAGGTTTCCCCTGTCAGGCCTTTAGTATTGCGGGTTATCGTAAGGGCTTTGATGACGATCGTGGCGATCTTTTCTTCGAATTGCTTCGGATGATTGAGGGATGCAAACCTCGCGCTATTTTTATCGAAAACGTTAAGAACATGGTCGGTCATGACCATGGTAATACCTTTAAGGTTATTCGTGAAGCCTTGACCGAGAACAACTACTTTATCAAGTGGAAGGTTCTCAACGGTAAAGACTACGGAAATATCCCACAAAACCGTGAGCGGATCTACATTGTTGGTTTTGATACCCAAGAAGCTTATGATTTGTTCGAGTTCCCAGAGGAAATCAAGCTGACTACGAGTCTTCAGGATGTGATTAACTTTGGTGATAAGCTAGATGAGGTCTATTACTACCGTGAAGGCAAGCAAAACTTCTACGATCAGTTGAAGTTTGAAGTGACCAGTCAAGACACGGTTTACCAGTGGCGCCGTCAATACGTTCGAGAAAACAAGAACGGTGTTGTACCTACTTTGACAGCCAATATGGGAACAGGTGGACACAATGTTCCATTGATTCTGACAAATAGTGGCGAGATTCGTAAGCTAACACCGAAAGAAACTTTTAATGTTCAAGGCTATCCTAAATCCTTTAAAATCCCAGAAGGGGTTTCTAACGGTCAGCTATACAAACAAGCTGGGAATAGCGTGGTCGTTCCTGTGATTAAACGCATCGCGGAAAATGTTGCTAAGGCCTTGAATGAAAGCCAAGGGCAATCTCAACTTGCACGCTCAGGAAAAATTGCCATTATCTACACCAAGATGAGTGGACAATTTGAAGGGCAATCCTATGTCAAGGACTTTGTAGATAGCTATGACCAAGCTCTTGAAAAAATCAAATCTTATGACGATGGTTTAGCTCTTCTGTCTGGTGAAGATTATTTAAAATTGGTTAAAAAACGAGGAAATCTCGAATTTTACAGTATTAATTAACGAATATATAAGAGGGTTAGTGAAAAACTAATCTTCTTTTGATATACTGAAAATAGAAAAGAGGGTGCTTATGTGGGAACATCTAAAGTCTGAACAAAAAGATAAATACAAAACCTTAATTACCAACTTCGCTAGCTTGAGCCAAGCTTTCTCTCAAAAGGCAGAATCTGAAGATGAGGGACAAACAGAGAATTATGTTGCTCCGATTGTTAATTCTAAATTTCAAGAAACGGTATTCCAGAAGGCTTTTAATGCCGTAGGGGAAGATATCGCCAATACTTCCTACGATGCTTCCGTCGTTGTAGATGAAAATCATAAATACCTAGTAGGTATCAAATCTTTTGGTATTAATTCTGGAGACCAAAAGATCGCTCAGTTTAAGAAGGATTCTCAATCTTGGACGGACTTGTTGGGTGATATCAAGTTTTATGCAGATATTGCTACTGATAAAGAAGCTGCAGACAAGGAAAACTATCAACGCTATGAAGAGTTGGCTCGAAAGATTGCGACTTTGAGAAATCAGAGAATCGAATCCTCTAAGGCACAAATCAAGGGTTTTAACTCAGATTCGGTCAATGTTGAAGCTGTTTATCACGTTCTGATGCCGACACCAAAGGGAGAAAATCCTAGGATTTTTGTTGGCGAAACGACTTATTTACCAGTTGATATTGATAATCTAGTCATTGAAGGATCAACTACCAAAAATAATCCAACTAATTTTCGTTTTACAGATGGGAAACACCACTACAAGTACACAGCAGCTGACAGTCAGCTCCACATGACTTTTAATAATAAAGACATTATTGTAGACACTTGGGACGTCCATTATATTGAAGATCCTTTTTCGCTATTTGAAAATCTTCATTTACTGACAACTGAAAAGGATAAAACTGATATCTTAGAGACAGTGTCTTGGGTTATCACAGATAAACATGGAAATGTGGAAGAAAACTCTGGTTTTAATGCCTTTAACGGCGGTTCAAAATTAGCCAAAAAAGATCGCTTGCCACGTATTCTAAAGATTCAGGAAAAATTCAAAAACAGTCTGGCTCCAGAAGAACTAGCTTTTATGACTTTCTCACTAGAGGAAATTCTCTTGAAAAAATGGACTAGCAAGGAAGAAAAAGCTCAGATGAAGGCGATTCGTGAGGACTTGATTCACTTTGTCCACAATACTGGCAATAAAAAACTCATCAAAGAGATTGAACAACTCGTCTATCGGCCAGTTAGTGAGGTTTACATTCCTCTGCCTGACTCGAAAAACTTTCACGATGAAAGACCAGATTTCTTTGGGCCAGGCTTCGGGACCTTTGAACCCGGTACCAAAAAACTAGCTCTACCAAAAGAAGAAAGAACCTTTAAACTAAGATTTTTACCTTCTGGTGATGTCATCAATGCCTATATCAACCAAGAAGCTGGTAAGGCGATTCAGTCAACTGATAAGCAAGAAATTCTTGGAAATTGGATCTTGCGTGGCGTTTTCCAGTTGAAGGAACGAGAAGTCTTGACAGGCCAACGACTCAATGAACTGGAAATCAACGGCATTCGTTTAGCCAAGTTTAAAAATGGCGAAATTGGAATTGAATTTATCTGGATTGATATTGAAAATCCCCCTCACGATGTCATAGGCTGGGTAGCAAAGAAATAAAAAGTCCTGTCACTTTCTCCCCCTTAACCTTTGACTATTCTGCAAAATTATCGTAAAATAAAGAGTAAATGATAAAATGAGGTCAGAGTCTGTTCGCTCTGGCGATAGTAGTATAAATGAGGAGAAACGCTTTGGAATTAGAAGTATTTGCTGGGCAAGAAAAAAGTGAACTATCTATGATTGAGGTAGCGCGTGCTATCTTGGAACTTCGTGGTCGCGATCATGAGATGCATTTTAGTGATCTTGTAAACGAAATTCAAAACTACCTTGGAACATCAAACAGCGATATCCGTGAAGCCTTGCCTTTGTTCTACACAGAGTTGAACTTTGACGGCAGCTTCATCTCACTTGGAGACAACAAATGGGGTCTTCGTTCATGGTATGGTGTGGACGAAATCGACGAAGAAATCATCGCTCTTGAAGAAAATGACGACGATGAAGTAGCACCAAAAGCTAAGAAAAAACGCGTCAATGCCTTCATGGATGGCGATTCAGATGCCATTGACTACAATGCTGATGATCCAGAAGACGAAGATGCATACGAAGCAGATCCAGCTCTTTCATACGATGACGAAAATCCAGATGATGAGAAAAATGAAGTGGAAGCTTACGATGCAGAAATCAACGAAATTGCTCCTGATGACTTGGGTGAAGACGTGGATCTCAACGAAGAAGACGACGAGTTTTCAGATGATGATTCTGAAAACATCGAGGAATAAAAGTTAGCTATTGACAATTATCCTATTTTTAGGTATCATATTGTTCGGGCACCTCTTTTAGAGGTCGGGGCTCCCTAGTTCTTAGGGAGCTATTTTTGTTTTTTCAAGAAGTTATCTTCTTGTATTTTATACTCAATGAAAATCAAAGAGCAAACTAGGAAACTAGCCGCAGGTTGCTCAAAGCATTGCTTTGAGGTTGTAGATAGAACTGACGAAGTCAGTAACATATATACGGCAAGGCGATGTTGACGCGGTTTGAAGAGATTTTCGAAGAGTATTAGTTGTGAATCTGGTGCAGTAGTCCCAGATTATTCTTATTAGTAGGGTCTTGTTTTCTATGTCCCCTCCTAGTTAACAAGACCTTGAGCATTTTAGAAAGAGGAATCTATGTCAACGAAATATATTTTTGTAACTGGTGGTGTGGTATCGTCTATTGGGAAAGGGATTGTTGCAGCGAGTCTGGGCCGTCTCTTGAAAAATCGTGGTCTCAAAGTAACCATTCAAAAGTTTGACCCTTATATCAATATCGATCCGGGAACTATGAGCCCTTACCAGCACGGGGAAGTTTTTGTGACAGATGACGGAGCTGAGACAGATTTGGACTTGGGTCACTATGAACGTTTCATCGATATCAATCTCAACAAATATTCCAACGTGACAACTGGTAAAATTTACAGTGAAGTTCTTCGTAAGGAACGCCGTGGAGAATACCTTGGTGCAACTGTTCAAGTCATTCCTCATATCACAGATGCTTTGAAAGAAAAAATCAAGCGTGCCGCTCTAACGACAGACTCTGACGTCATTATCACAGAGGTTGGTGGAACTGTTGGGGATATTGAGTCCTTGCCATTTCTAGAGGCTCTTCGTCAGATGAAAGCAGATGTGGGGGCGGATAATGTCATGTACATCCACACAACCTTGCTTCCTTACCTCAAGGCCGCTGGTGAAATGAAGACCAAACCAACCCAACACTCTGTAAAAGAATTGCGAGGCTTGGGAATCCAGCCAAATATGTTGGTTATTCGTACAGAAGAGCCAGCAGGTCAAGGAATTAAAAACAAACTAGCACAGTTCTGTGATGTGGCACCAGAAGCTGTCATCGAATCATTGGATGTTGAACACCTTTACCAAATTCCATTGAACTTGCAGGCACAAGGTATGGACCAAATTGTCTGTGACCATTTGAAATTAGATGCACCAGCAGCGGATATGACAGAATGGTCAGCCATGGTGGACAAGGTCATGAACCTCAAGAAACAAGTTAAGATTTCTCTTGTTGGTAAGTATGTGGAGTTGCAAGATGCCTACATCTCAGTGGTCGAAGCCTTGAAACACTCTGGTTATGCAAATGACGCAGAAGTTAAAATCAATTGGGTCAATGCCAATGATGTGACAGCAGAGAATGTGGCGGAACTCTTGTCTGATGCGGACGGAATCATCGTACCAGGAGGTTTTGGTCAACGTGGTACGGAAGGGAAAATCCAAGCCATTCGCTATGCACGTGAAAATGATGTTCCAATGTTAGGTGTCTGCTTGGGAATGCAGTTGACATGTATCGAGTTTGCTCGTAACGTTTTAGGCCTTGAAGGTGCCAATTCTGCAGAGCTTGCACCAGAAACAAAATACCCTATCATTGATATCATGCGTGATCAGATTGATGTTGAGGATATGGGGGGAACCCTTCGTTTGGGACTTTATCCATCTAAGTTGAAACGTGGCTCTAAGGCTGCAGCTGCTTATCACAATCAAGAAGTGGTGCAACGCCGTCACCGTCACCGTTATGAGTTTAACAATGCCTTCCGTGAGCAGTTTGAGGCAGCAGGCTTTGTCTTCTCAGGAGTTTCTCCAGACAATCGTTTGGTCGAAATCGTGGAAATTCCTGAAAATAAATTCTTTGTAGCGTGTCAGTATCACCCTGAACTGTCAAGCCGTCCAAATCGCCCAGAAGAACTCTACACTGCTTTTGTGACTGCAGCAGTTGAGAACAGCAATTAGTTAAATCAGAACCTTTGAGAAGAATCTCAGAGGTTTTTTGCTTGTATATTTAGGATATGAGTTGCAAAATAAAAACATAGTGATATAATTAACATAAAAAATCCTAAGGAGGATCTACGATGAAAAAAATCACATTATTTGGTTTGTCTCTAGCTGGTCTAGCTTTACTGGCTTTTCCACATTCAGGGCAGGCATTTGAGCTTAAAGAAGAATGGGTTGTTAAGTGTGGAGTACAGTATCAAGATGGCAAGATTCTTCGGTTTAACAATGGTCATGAAGTGGATATCAAAGTCTTGGATTTGCCAAAAACCGAGAAAATCGAGTGGACAGTTAGTCTCAATGGTCAAGATCAGACAGTCAATTTTCTAGGCCAAGAAAAGGACAAGTCTATGATGGGCGTAGAGGGGCGTTACCTGAATTTCTATGTTCCATATGGCTATAGAGGAGATATCAAGGTAGAAGCCAAGAGCGGAAATGAAGTAAAGACCTGGTCAACGAAAGTTGTGGATGACATCCATAATGATAGTGGAAAGAGAGGTTACTATCGTATTGAAGAATCAAATGATCAATACACTTACCTCGATGCTAAATGGGATTATCAAACCAAGACTTACACTGCTACTTTACCAGAGACTGTCAATGGTCAAAAAGTCTTTGCTTGGGCAGACTATGGCAATGGCGAGTTGAAACTTGAAAAACTAAAATCTATCAGTCATTCCTACAAGGGGGGAGGAGCCTTCCGAGAACTTTATCCGATTGTAAAAGCAGAAAGCTGGCTAAAATCAAATCAAAACTGGTACTATCAACAACAAGGCCAATTAGTGCAGAACGCTTGGGTTAAGGACAAGGGAACTTGGTACTTTATGAATGATAAAGGAGTCATGTTCAATCAAACTTGGCTCTATCAAGGTGGTAACTGGTATGCCTTTAAATCATCAGGAGCCATGATTGCTAGTGACTGGTTTTACGACCAAGGCAAGTGGTACTATTTATCAACTTCAGGAGCTATGAAAGCAAGCGCTTGGATTTATGACAAGGGAGAATGGTATTATGTAAGTTCTTCTGGTGCCATGATTGCGAATGGTTGGGTCAAAGATAATGGCAAGTGGTACTATCTAGCTTCATCAGGTAAGATGCTTCGCAATACCTACACACCTGATGGTTACTACGTTGACAACTCAGGTGCTTGGCAATAAGAATAATACTCTTCGAAAATCTCTTCAAACCACGTCAGCTTTATCCACAACCTCAAAACGCTGTTTTGAGCTGACTTCGTCAGTTCTATCTACAACCTCAAAGCAGTGCTTTGAGCAACCTGCGGCTAGCTTCCTAGTTTGCTCTTTGATTTTCATTGAGTATAAGAAGTCCTTTTCCTTAAAGGAAGAGGCTTTTTACTTGCTTTTCTGTTGCTTCCTCATTTGTCCTAAAGCTTTTTTTGTGTTAAAATGAATGGTATGAAAGCTAAAAAAATGTGGATGGCAGGCTTGGCTCTGCTTGGTATTGGGAGCCTTGCCCTTGCTACGAAAAAAGTTGCAGATGACCGTAAGCTCATGAAGACTCAGGAAGAGTTGACAGCGATTGTGCGAGACCATTTTTCAGACATGGGGGAAATTGCGACCCTCTATGTTCAAGTCTATGAAAGCAGTCTAGAGAGCTTGGTTGGTGGCGTCATTTTTGAGGATGGCCGTCATTATACCTTTGTCTATGAAAATGAAGACCTAGTCTATGAGGAGGAAGTCTTATGATACAACCAGCAAGTTTAGAAGAATTAGCATCATTAGTAGAAAAAGATGGCAAGAAGGTCTTTCTTTTTGTGGCAGACTGGTGTGGCGATTGCCGTTATATCTATCCTGCCTTGCCAGAAATTGAGGAGATCAATCCAGAGTTCACCTTTATTCGAGTGGACCGAGACCAGTACATGGATCTAGCTAAACTCTGGGATGTATACGGAATTCCTAGCCTTGTTGTTCTAGAAAAGGACAAGGAAATCGGTCGTTTTGTCAATCGTGACCGTAAAAGCAAGGAACAAATCAATGACTTTTTAGCAGGACTGAAATAGGAGAAAAGAGAAATAATGATTTTTACATATAATAAAGAACATGTCGGTGATGTCCTTATGGTCATCGTGAAAAATAGCGGAGATGCCAAACTGGACGTGGAGCGTAAAGGCAAGGTAGCTCGTGTTTTCCTCAAAGATAATGGAGAAACAGTAGCTTGGAATATTTTCGAAGTTTCGAGTTTATTTGAAATTGCAGAGCGCGGTCAAGTCTTTTTATCAGATGAGCAAGTCGCTCGTTTGAACCAAGAATTGCAGGTGGCAGGTTTTACAGAAGAAATTATCAATGACAAAGAACCTAAGTTTGTTGTGGGTGAAATTGTCGAGATGGTAGCTCATCCAGATAGTGACCACCTCAATATCTGCCAAGTTGCAGTCGCAAGTGACAAGACAGTACAAATTGTTGCAGGTGCTCCAAATGCGCGTGTCGGTCTGAAAACCATTGTCGCTCTTCCAGGTGCCATGATGCCAAAAGGTAACCTCATTTTTCCAGGCGAGCTTCGAGGTGAAAAGAGTTTTGGCATGATGTGTAGCCCTCGTGAATTGCACCTCCCAAATGCTCCGCAAAAACGTGGTGTTATTGAGTTATCAGAAGACCAAGTTGTCGGAACACCATTCGACCCAGTTAAGCACTGGACTGCCTAAGATGTTGTTAGTATCTGATAGACCAGATAGAAGGAAATAAGATGGCAAAAAATGTAGTGATTACAGGAGCGACATCAGGAATCGGTGAAGCGATTGCGCGTGCTTATCTGGAGCAGGGTGAGAATGTCGTTCTAACTGGACGACGGATAGACAGACTAGAAGCCCTCAAGTCAGAGTTTGCAAAAACTTTTCCTAGTCAAACAGTTTGGACCTTTTCATTAGATGTAACGGATATGGACATGGTAAAGACGGTCTGCTCCGATATTCTAGAAACGATAGGGCAGATTGACATCTTGGTCAATAACGCCGGACTAGCTCTAGGTTTAGCACCCTATCAGGACTATGAAGAGTTGGATATGTTGACCATGCTGGATACCAATGTCAAAGGTTTAATGGCAGTCACTCGTTGTTTCTTGCCAGCAATGGTAAAATCCAATCAAGGTCATATTATCAATATGGGGTCAACCGCAGGAATCTACGCCTATGCTGGTGCCGCTGTTTACTCAGCTACCAAGGCAGCGGTTAAGACCTTTTCAGATGGACTGCGAATTGATACCATTTCAACAGATATCAAGGTGACCACCATTCAGCCTGGAATTGTCGAAACAGATTTTTCTACAGTGCGTTTTCATGGTGATAAAGAACGAGCTGCGTCCGTTTACCAAGGAATCGAAGCCTTGCAAGCTCAGGATATTGCAGACACAGTAGTCTATGCGACCAGTCAACCTCGTCGTGTTCAGATTACAGATATGACCATTATGGCCAATCAACAGGCGACAGGTTTCATGGTTCATAAAAAGTAAAAAATTTCCTCGAAAAGTTACAAATTTCTGTAACTTTTTTTGATTTCCTACGAATAGATAAGTAGGAGGAAAAAATATGTATAATAAAGTTATCTTGATTGGGCGTTTGACGTCTACACCAGAATTGCACAAAACCAACAATGACAAGTCAGTAGCGCGAGCAACTATCGCTGTGAACCGTCGTTACAAAGACCAAAATGGGGAGCGCGAAGCTGATTTTGTTAATATGGTCCTATGGGGGAGACTAGCAGAAACATTGGCAAGCTACGCAACTAAAGGTAGTCTTATCTCTGTGGATGGAGAACTTCGTACCCGTCGCTTTGAGAAAAATGGTCAAATGAATTATGTGACCGAAGTACTTGTTACTGGATTCCAACTATTGGAAAGTCGTGCCCAACGTGCCATGCGTGAAAATAATGCAGGACAAGATTTGGCGGATTTGGTTTTGGAAGAGGAAGAATTGCCATTTTAAACATTGAAAAGTCTGAGTTAGTCTCAGGCTTTTTTATACTGTCTAAATGTGTTACAATGAACTAGTTGAAACTTTTTGGAGGTTGGAATGAGTAGAGAATATACAAGAACAATCGTCAAAATTATATTTTGTACAGTAGTCGTATTTGTTTTTGCGATTTATACTCATGTGAGTCAGACAGATCCTATTCCGGGACAAATAAAAGTTGGAGCGACTTATATGACGATGAATAGTGAATTTTATAGACATTT
The DNA here is from genome assembly GCF_024295905.1 of Streptococcus sp. CF7_Ac1-12. Taxonomy (GTDB): domain Bacteria; phylum Bacillota; class Bacilli; order Lactobacillales; family Streptococcaceae; genus Streptococcus; species Streptococcus mitis_AP. The sequence goes on from NZ_JANCPG010000009.1 coordinate 52,272, forward strand.
ACATAATGAGATTCAACGCTATTCTGATTCAGAAGGTCAGATATTGTATACTCGGGATGCAGAGATGAGTGAAGAAAAACAGAGTAAACAAATTGATGAGTTTATAGAGAAGCGAGTGAATGTTATTGTTATTAATCCGGTTAAGAGTGATAGCGAGCAAATTGTGGAAGCGTTAAGTAGGGCAAAGAATTTTGGAATTAGAGTTATAGCAGTAGATAGTCAGTTGAATAATATAAAAGTTGATACGAGCATAGTTTCTGATAATTACCATGCTGGGATATTAATTGCCAAGGATTTGATGAAACGTACCTCAAATGCTCATATTCTTTTGTTAACGCACAAAGATGCTTTATCAGCTAATCAGAGAATAACTGGTTTTTTGGATACAATAAAATCAGAAGAACATTATCAAATTATCTCAGAAAGAGAAACGGTTGGTCAAACAGAGTATGCTATGACTACTGTAGGTGATGCGTTATCTGAAGATTTACAATTTGATGCTATAGTGGCTTTAAATGATAGAGCAGCTATAGGAGCTTTAGCAGCAATTAAAGAATTGAAAGTAACTTCAAAAAAACTTATTTACGGAATAGATGGTTCACCAGATATGAAGCATTTATTAGCTACAACAGATGAAGTTACGGGAACGGTTGCTCAATTTCCATCTCATATGGGTAGAAAAGTATCGGAAACAATAGATTTATTAGTAAAAAAAGAAGAAGTTGAAGAATTATATACTATACCTGTACAATTTGTTGATAAAAATAATATAATTCAGTTTGATATTAATGGGTGGCAGTAATGAAACAGGTAAAAGGTGTCCAGTATTCTATAATTTTGCTTTTATTAATTAATTTTCTAACCATTATATACAATGGAGCTTTGTATATACAGATTACAAACTATGTAATTTCAAAGGGACAGATGATACTCTTATTGGGAGAATTAAACAATATTTCAAAATCACCTGACCAGATTTTTTGGTATTCAATTATTTTTTTCGTCGGTATTATTTTTATATCTACCTATAAAATGTATTCAACTGAGAAAAAATGGCCAATTTTTTCAAAATGGAATTTGTTTGAAATAGTATTAATGATTGGTGTTATATGGTCACAAAATCTATCATACAATGGAATAATATTATTAGTTTTTGCTGATATATTCTATAGTTCAAGAGAGTTTCAAGACTCTGATAGTAAACGTTCTTGGATTATTTTTATTTTCTTGAGTTTTTTAATATTACTTTTAACAGACTATGAAATCTTGTCACTATTTATAAAAGTTCCATCTCTAGCTACTTATATCCAATTTTATCCATCTTCCATACGAGGTGTAGTGTTATTTTTAGAAAATGCATTGACATCATTAAATGTTATTATTTTCATCATCTCTTTATTGTCTTATATCCTATACGTGATTAAAGAACATCATAATATTGAGGAAGAGCTTAAAATGTTATCTAGAGTCAACACTGAATTGAATCATTACATATCGTTATCAGAGAAAATCGCTGAAGATCGAGAAAGGAAAAGAATTGCTCGGGAAATTCATGATACTCTAGGGCATGCGTTGACAGGAATTTCAGCAGGGATTGATGCTGTTTCTGTACTAATTGATGTTCATCCTATCCGTGCTAAAGAACAGTTAAAAAATGTTTCAAATGCAGTTAGAGAGGGGATAAAAGATGTTAGGGGATCATTACATAGACTAAGACCAGGAGCTTTGCAAAATAATGGTTTAAAAGATGCTCTAATATTAATGATTAGTGAGTATGAGTCTCTATCTAAACTCTCTGTTGATCTAAAATATGAATGGGGAAATATTGATTTAGATGTTATACAGGAAGATACTATTTTTAGGATTATACAAGAATCTATGACAAATTCTGTTCGTCACGGACATGCTAGTAAAATGAGCATTCACTTTATGAGTGAGGATAACAACATAATAGTTTTGCACGATAATGGAATAGGTTTTGACGACTTACAAATTGGGTATGGCTTGAAACAAATGAGAGAGCGAGTTTCTATTTTAGGTGGTTCTATTCATTTTGAAAATAGGGAAGGATTTTACACTAAAATAGTTTTTCCAAAAATAGGAGGTGAAGTATATGATAAAAGTAATGATTGCAGATGATCAGGCATTAATTAGAGAGTCTTTGCAGATTATTTTATCAGTATATGCTGATATTGATGTTGTATCTGTTGTTGGTGATGGTATCGAAGCTATGGATAACATTATGACTGTAAAACCGGATATAATTTTAATGGATATTAGAATGCCCAGAATGGACGGAGTATTGGCTACAAAAGAAATCAAAAAACGTTTTCCGAATATAAAAATTATAATCTTAACAACATTTGATGACGACGAATTTATTTTTAGTGCTTTAAAATATGGTGCATCTGGCTATTTATTAAAAGGAGTTTCAACAGACGAGTTATATCAAGCCATTCAGACAGTGTATAAAGGCGGAGCTATGATTAATCCTAATATAGCTAGTAAGGTATTTCAATTGTTCTCGCAGATGGCACAGACCAATTTTTCTATTACTGTGAAGGAAGAGAATATTGAAAATATATCACTGACAGAATGGAAAATTATTCAGCAAGTGGCATTTGGAGAATCAAACAAGGAAATTGCCAGTAATCTTTTTTTATCCGAGGGAACAGTGCGCAATTACCTTTCTATCATTCTTTCAAAACTAAATTTGAGAGATAGGACACAGTTAGCCATATGGGCTGTACAAACAGGTGTGACACAAAAGAATTTTTCGAAGGAAATGGATAAATGAAAGTAAAGCAATTGTTTCTAGCGATACTGTTTGTGCTAAGTTGCTTGAGTTTATTTCTTATTTGGGAAAACAAGCAGATAAAGATTATTAGACTGGGTTTTTATTCTGATTCTAGTTGGGGAATTCCTACAGGGAATAACAGCTATGTACTAGATGAGGCTATTAAGAAATTTGAAGAGCTTCATCCAGGGGTTAAAATTGTATATGATTCAGGTATTCCTAAGGAAGAGTATTCTAATTGGATTTCAAGTCAAATTTTAAAAGGTTCTGAACCGGATGTATTTCTATTATCAAGCGATCAATTATCTTTATTTGCATCAAAAGGTATTTTAAAAAACCTAAATTCCTATCTGTCTCAAGAAGATGCCTCTAATTTCTATGATGTATCTTTGCAGGCAGCAAAATATGGAGATGCTTTATACGGTCTTCCATATGAAAGTAATCCCATGTTGATGTGTGTAAATCAAGATTTACTTTTAAAAGAAGGGATTGAAATTCCTAAAGTAGGATGGACACAGAAAGATCTCTATGAGATTAGTAAAAAAGTTACAAAAGATACCGATGGAGATGGAATCGTTGATCAATTTGGGATAACAGGATATAGTTGGAAAGAATCTCTAGCAGCCTTTGGTGTTACTATTTCTGAGAGTGGGATTCCTCGTATAGATTCGTCAGAAATGAAGGATGCTTTATCCTATATAAGAGGATTGAATCAATTAAACGGACGCTACAAAGTAACCTATAAAGATTTTGATGAAGGACATGTGGCCTTTTATCCAATGAGTTTGGCACAATATCGTACATATAAACCTTTTCCTTATCATGTGGCCAAATATACAAATTTTAACTGGACATGTATTTCGTTGCCAACGACTAAGGAAGACATTCGTTCGACTGTAACAGATACTTCCTTATACGTGGTTTCTTCGCGTGCTCGCAATTCAAACCTTGCCGTATCATTTATAGAATTTTTAACAATTAATCGTGAAATTCAACAAAATTTATTTAATAAGGGTCAAGGAAGCTCAGTATTACCAGAGGTAGTAACTAGTTTGAAAAGTGAAGAGTTGATGAAGAAAGGAATGATTGGTCAAAATGCCTTAACGACTACTTCATTGGATTATATAATGAAAAATTCAATTACAACTATTTCAAAAGGAATAGATTCAAAATCATTGGTTGGAATAGAAGAAAGATTAGAAGCATTATCTATGGATGAAAATAACACGGATATTGAAGGTAGTCTTATTAAGTTACAAAAAGAACTAGATATAGGAACCCTTAAATAGATATCAAGATTATTATTTCTTAAATAATAAGAACATGGCAGATGTCTTTATTGACATTTGTCATTTTTTTATTGACATTTATCAATAAACTTTTGTGACATTTAACAATTATAAAGTGAAGATAAGGATGATAGAATGAAATCAATAAAAGGAGGGAAATATGAAGTATTTGATATTAGTCAGTCATGGAGGACTCGCAGAGGGATTGAAATCATCTCTTTCTATGTTTGCTTCGGATAAGGTAGATGATGTCATAGCGATTGGCTTAAAAGATGGAGAAAGTCTTGCAGGTTTTTCTGTAGAGGTCAAGAATGTTATTGCGTCTCTGGATGAAAATGATTCGGTTCTTGTTTTAGCAGATATTGTTGGGGGAAGTCCTTTAACAACTGTTGCAACAGTATTAGAAGAATTTGGAAAATTAGAGAATGCAACTATTTTGGGAGGTATGAACTTAACAATGGCACTTACAGCAGTGGTGATGAAAGACATTCTGACTGGTAGTGAACTTGTTTCTACAATATTAAACGAATCATCATCAGCTCTACAAGAATTTGAAGTCGGATCGGATGATAATCTTAATGAAGAAGACGATATTTAGCTATATCAGGAAAGGGATAAAAAATTATGGTAGTAACATTTGTACGAATTGACGATAGAATGATTCATGGACAAACAGTCACTAGATGGGCAAAAGAACATCCATGTGATGGATTAATTGCAGTAAATGATGCTGCTGCATCTAATAAGGTTTTAATTCAGGCATATAAAGGCGCGTCAGATAAAAAAACATTTGTTTGGACAAAGGAAGCGTTTAAAGAAAAATCATCTAAAGTAACAGAATCAGATAGTAGATATTTTTTGATTACTAAGAATCCAATTGATATGAAAGAAATTTTAGTAGACCAGGGATTTATTCCAGGAGATGTTAAAGAGATTATTGTAGGACCTGCTAACGATAGACCAGGTGCTATCAAGTTGGGAAATAATCAATCAATTACTCAAGAGGAAGCAGTTGCACTAGAAGCAATTGAAAAAGCAGGATATAAAGTTAGATTCCAATTATTACCAGATGTATCTATTGGATATTGGAGTGATTTTAAATCAAAATTTGGATTTTAATAATGAAATAAGGAGACAAAATGATGGAAATTTCTTGGATTCAAGCAGCTCTTTTAGGATTGTTTGCAAGTTTAGCATCGATGCCAGGTATGGGGGGATCCAGTATTGGTAACTATACTTTGGGGCGTCCATTAGTTGGTGGTTTAATTGTAGGTTTAATATTAGGAGATATAACAACAGGGGTAATCGTTGGTGTGGCTTTACAGGTATTATATATTGCCTTAGTGACACCTGGTGGAACTGTATCTGCCGATGTACGGGCAATTTCTTATATCGGAATTCCGTTATCTATCCTATTTGTTCATGCAAATAATATTTCAGGTGAAGTAGCGATTGCAGCAGCAGCAGCGCCAATTGGAGCCGCGGTTGGAACAATTGGAACTGTTTTATTCTATGGTACAGCTACTATGAATTTGCTTTGGCAACACATTGGATGGAAAGCTGTAGAGAAAGGTGATTTTAAGAAGTTATATGCTGTTGATTGGGTATATCCTTGGATTTCACATTTTATCTTTTCTTTCTTACCAACAATGATTATTACAAAATTTGGACCAGATATGGTTGATCTTATGAAATTATATCTTCCGATGGATGGTTTTGTAATGAAGTCTCTATTTACTGTAGGAGCACTCCTTCCATGTGTGGGTATTGCAATACTTTTGAAACAAATTGTTACAAAAGCAACAGACTTTATTCCTTTCTTTGTCGGGTTCACGTTAGCAAAATCTTTAGGCTTGAACTTAGTAGCAAGTGGTGTTGTGTCATTAATTTTTGCAGTAATTTATTATGAATTAGAAGTTATTAAATCTGCCCGTACGACAGCAGTTGTCAGTGATATGGGATTTGATGAAGAGGAGGATATTTAGAATGAGTCGAAAAAAAATATCAAGAAAAACATTGACAAAATCATTTCACCACTGGTTCTATGGACATCTGACATGTTTTTCTCAAGAACATATGCAAACTTTTGGATATTTAACTTCTATGCTTCCAATTGTAGAAGAAATGTATGATACTAAGGAAGAACAAAAAGAAGCTATGCAAACATACACAGCATTCTTTAATACTGAGCCACAGTTGGGTTCTCTAGTAGTTGGGATAACAGCTGGTTTGGAAGAAGCGCGTGCAAATGGAGATGCCGTAGATAGTGAAACCATCAATGGAATGCGAGCTGGTCTAATGGGACCTATTGCAGGTATTGGAGATTCACTTATTGTAGGAACATTAATTCCTGTTCTTTTGGGGATAGCTCTAGGTCTTTCTAAAGGAGGAAATATTTCTGGTGCAATATTCTATATTATTGCATGGAATCTATTAGTCTATCTTGGAATGCGTTTTGCTTATTTTAAAGGATATGAACTTGGAGATAAAGCAGTAGAATTTTTAGTAGGTCCTAAAGGTCAGGCGCTAAGAAAATCAATTAGTGTTGTTGGTGGTATGGTCATAGGAGCTGTTGCAGCAACTTGGGTATCTGTCACTACGGCGCTAGAGCTGAAAAATGGAGATGGAGAAACATTTTTAAACTTACAAGAAAAGATTGATGGTGTTTATCCAGGTCTTTTAACAGCAGGTTTTATCGTTCTATGTTGGTGGCTGATGGCTAAAAAGAAAGTTTCTCCAAATTGGGTGATGCTATTATTGGTAGTTATTGCACTTGTAGGAGTAGCCTTAGGATTTTTCAATCCAGGATTGAAATATTAATAGTATGTAAAAAAGCAACGGTTTATAATCGTTGTTTTTTATATATGCGTAATATAAGGATTTAGAGTTTCGGTATTTTTATAAAAGAATTAACGAAAATGCTAATTCCATAAATCATGTTCGTTAAAATTCTACATTATTAAAGTGCAAAATTAGGATAAAGAAATTTATCTATTCATCCTCAGAAAGTCGGACTTTTTTCTTGACTATTTCTGACCAAGTGATACAATAGAACTATGATTTAGCACTCAGGTATAAAGAGTGCTAATACTATCTATCTCATTATGGAGGAAATCAGATGTTGAAACCATTAGGAGACCGTGTGGTCTTGAAAATTGAAGAAAAAGAACAAACTGTTGGAGGCTTTGTCCTCGCAAAATCAGCCCAAGAAGAAACGAAAACAGCTCAAGTTGTGGCTACTGGACAAGGTGTTCGTACCTTGAACGGTGACTTAGTTGCTCCAAGTGTTAAAGCTGGAGACCGTGTCTTGGTTGAAGCCCACGCAGGTCTTGATGTCAAAGATGGTGATGAAAAGTATATCATCGTAGGCGAAGCGAACATCTTGGCAATCATTGAAGAATAGAAGGAGAAAGTAAGTATGTCAAAAGAAATTAAATTTTCATCTGATGCCCGTTCAGCTATGGTCCGTGGTGTCGATATCCTTGCAGACACTGTTAAAGTAACCTTGGGACCAAAAGGTCGTAATGTCGTTCTTGAAAAGTCATTCGGTTCACCCTTGATTACCAATGATGGTGTGACCATTGCCAAAGAAATCGAATTGGAAGACCATTTTGAAAATATGGGTGCCAAATTGGTATCAGAAGTAGCTTCAAAAACCAATGATATCGCAGGTGACGGGACTACAACTGCAACTGTTTTGACTCAAGCTATCGTCCGCGAAGGAATCAAAAACGTCACAGCAGGTGCCAATCCAATCGGTATCCGTCGTGGGATTGAAACAGCAGTTGTCGCTGCAGTAGAAGCCTTGAAAAACAACGCTATCCCTGTTGCCAACAAAGAAGCCATCGCTCAGGTTGCTGCCGTCTCTTCTCGTTCTGAAAAAGTAGGTGAGTATATTTCTGAAGCCATGGAAAAAGTTGGCAAAGATGGAGTTATCACTATCGAAGAGTCACGTGGTATGGAAACAGAACTTGAAGTTGTGGAAGGAATGCAGTTCGACCGCGGTTATCTTTCACAGTACATGGTGACAGATAGCGAGAAAATGGTGGCTGACCTTGAAAATCCATACATTTTGATTACTGATAAGAAGATTTCAAATATCCAAGAAATCTTGCCACTCCTAGAAAGTATTCTCCAAAGCAATCGTCCACTCTTGATTATTGCGGATGATGTGGATGGCGAAGCCCTTCCAACTCTTGTTTTGAACAAGATTCGTGGAACCTTCAACGTAGTAGCAGTTAAGGCACCTGGTTTTGGTGATCGTCGTAAAGCCATGCTCGAAGATATCGCCATCTTGACAGGTGGAACAGTTATCACAGAAGATCTTGGTCTTGAGTTGAAAGACGCGACCATTGAAGCCCTTGGTCAAGCAGCGAGAGTAACTGTGGACAAAGATAGCACGGTTATCGTAGAAGGTGCGGGAAATCCTGAAGCGATTTCTCATCGTGTTGCAGTTATCAAGTCTCAAATCGAAACTACAACTTCTGAATTTGACCGTGAAAAATTACAAGAACGCTTGGCTAAATTGTCAGGTGGTGTAGCGGTTATTAAGGTCGGAGCCGCAACTGAAACTGAGTTGAAAGAAATGAAACTTCGCATCGAAGATGCCCTTAACGCTACTCGTGCAGCTGTTGAAGAAGGAATCGTTGCAGGTGGTGGAACAGCACTTGTGAATGTGATTCCAGCCGTGGCTAATTTGGAATTGACAGGAGATGAAGCGACAGGACGCAATATTGTTCTACGTGCCTTGGAAGAACCTGTTCGTCAAATCGCCCACAATGCAGGATTTGAAGGTTCAATCGTTATCGATCGTTTGAAAAATGCTGAGCTTGGTACAGGCTTCAACGCAGCAACTGGCGAGTGGGTTAACATGATTGAAGAGGGAATTATCGACCCAGTTAAAGTGAGTCGTTCAGCCCTACAAAATGCAGCATCTGTAGCCAGCTTGATTTTGACAACAGAAGCAGTCGTAGCCAATAAACCAGAACCAGCAGCTCCGGCTCCAGCAATGGATCCAAGCATGATGGGCGGCATGATGTAAGTTTTCTATAGAAAACAACTTATAAAAAACACAAAAGGAGGGAATAGCTATTCCTCCTTTTTATGCTATTCACTTCTAAATTGATTTGAGCTCTCCTAACTTATATGATAAAATAAGACTAGAAAAAGGAGAAGAACATGATCGATGTAGAAGAGATTCTGAGCAAGATGAACCCCAATCAAAAGATTAATTATGACCGTGTCATGCAGAAAATGGTACAAGTATGGGAGAAAAATGAGCAGCGGCCAACTATTCTTATGCATGTTTGCTGTGCCCCTTGTAGTACCTATACCCTAGAATATTTGACTAAGTATGCAGACGTGACCATTTATTTTGCCAATTCTAATATCCATCCCAAGGCAGAATACCACAAGCGGGCTTACGTCACCCAAAAATTTGTCAGTGATTTCAATGAGCGAACTGGCAATAACGTTCAGTACCTAGAAGCTCCCTACGAACCCAATGAATACCGCAAGTTAGTCAGAGGACTGGAAGAAGAGCCAGAAGGTGGCGACCGTTGCAAGGTTTGCTTTGACTACCGCCTGGATAAGACAGCTCAAGTGGCTATGGACTTGGGATTTGACTACTTTGGCTCAGCCTTGACCATCAGTCCTCATAAGAATTCTCAAACCATTAACAGCATCGGAATCGATGTGCAAAAAATTTACACAACCCACTATCTTCCAAGTGATTTCAAGAAAAATCAAGGCTACAAACGTTCAGTAGAGATGTGTGAAGAGTATGACATCTACCGTCAATGTTATTGTGGATGCGTCTATGCAGCCCAAGCCCAGAATATTGACCTGGTTCAAGTTAAGAAGGATGCCACAGCGTTCTTGCTGGATAAGGATGTTGAAAAAGACTATTCCCACATCAAATTTACTGTTACGAAATTAGATATATAGAGACCAACCCAGCTGAAAAACTGGGTTTTTAAAATAAAAAAACCAGGGCTCTCACCCTAGTTTGACAACTTTACCGATTCTTTAGTTCTACATAGCGCTTGTACCAAATGTTTACATAGGCTTCTGAGAAAGGACCTCGTCCATTGTTAATCCAATCAACAAGAATTTTGACATGTTCTTTTAAAATATAGTCCAAATCATCAGAATAATTCATTTTGCGTTTGTGACGCTCATACTCCTCAACGTCCAAGAGACGTTTCTCTCCATCTGTAAAAATTTTAACATCCAAATCGTAATCAATATACTTAAGTGCTTCTTCATCCAGATAGTAGGGGCTAGCCATATTGCAATAGTAGGAAATTCCATTATCGCGAATCATGGCAATGATATTAAACCAATATTTCTTGTGAAAGTAAACAATAGCCGGTTCTCGAGTGACCCAACGACGACCATCACTTTCGGTAACCAGTGTATGATCGTTGACACCAATAATGGCGTTTTCTGTTGTTTTTAGTACCATGGTGTCCCGCCAAGTTCGGTGGAGACTCCCGTCATGCTTATAACTTTGAATTGTAATAAAGTCGCCTTCTTTTGGAAGCTTCATAACTAACCAACTTTCTACAATTTGTAAGTTTATCGTTTACTATTGTACCATAAAATTGCCTAAAATCTGTGAATTTTACATGAAAATATTAAAGATATTCTCTGAGAGCGCTTGCTATATCCGAAAAATCGTAGCCTTTTCGTGCTAAAACTTGAGTTAAACGCTGTTTAAGTTCGTATCCTTCATACTTTCGAGCATACTTGGCATATTGCTTGTCAAGTTCCTTGAAGATAAGTTCCTGAGTCGTTTCTTCGTCTACTTGGCTATCCAATTCGTCAAAGGCACTTTTAGCATCAGAGTATGAGAAACCCTTGTTGGTCAGATTCTGGATAATCTTATCTTGCAAGGCACGAGCTGGAAGTTTTCCTTCATATTTTTTCAATAGTTTATTAGCTATACGTTGAGCAACTTCCAAAAAATCAAATTCTTTCAAGGTTTCTTCTATAGTAGATTTTAAAATCCCCCTTTGTGCTAGTTTCTGAGTCAGTACATAAGGTCCCTTGTCTCCTGAAAGTTGATTGGCATTGATGATAGCATAAGCGTACTGGCTATCATTAATCCACCTATCTTCTTTAAGATTAGCAATGACTTGAGAAACGATGTTTTCATCAATATCGTATTTTTTCAGATATTCTCTGACTTCTTTTTCAGTGCGTGCTTTAAAGGATAGATGGTAGAGGGCTAGATTCTTACCATAAGAAAATTGAGCAAAGTCCTGAATCTCTTTCAATTCCTCTTCGCTTATCACCTTATCTCTCGATAGCATAAAACGCACAATTGTATCTTCAGTAATATAGCATTTGTCGTCATTATCAAGCTCCATCAGATAGAGTCTTTTTTTCTTTTCAAGTTTTGTGATTTTCATAGTTCTATTATAACTCAAAATGTGAGAAAAAGCTGAAACCCCTTGATATAGCCGTTTTTTGTCCCTTAATGATGAATTTTAAGAACTTTTTAGGAACTTTGTAAATTCTCAATGGCTTTTTCATAAAAGGAAGTCGCCTTTTTCTTATTGTCTTTGGATAGGTGGCTATAGATGTCCATAGTCATAGAAAGTTTTGCATGGCCTAGCCGTGTTTGGATTTCTTTGTAAGGAAGTCCTGCATTGAGCAATAGACTAGCGTGGGTGTGTCGAAAAGCGTGGAAACTTAAATGAGGACATCCAGCCAGTTTTAAATGCTTTTCTAGTCTGAATCTGAGCGCTCCAGCTTCTCTATAATTGTCAAAGGTATCAGAGAACACTTTTTCAAAAGTTACCCCTATTTCCCTACCTATTTGGGATTGTCTTGCTTTATAGAGCCGAAGCATGAGTACCGTTTTGGTATCCAGAGCTATTTCTCTAATACTACTTTTACTTTTAGGGCTAGTGATTTCCTTGAGGGTGTTTAAAGTCTTGGTAACTGAAATGTTACCGTTTTGTAGGTCAATATCAGACCATTTCAAGGCTAGACACTCACGAATACGCAAACCAGTCGCTAGAAGTGTCTTATATAACACCGTATCGGAGAAATTTTTATAAGTGTTTGGCAACTGATCCAGATAATCTAAGAATTTTTTTAAATTGTCGTCATCCAGATATTTCAGTTTTTTCCCTTCTTTGGGTTTGCGACGTGGGACGATGATATCACTAGCTGGATTTGAAGCAATGACTTGCAAGGAAACGGCATAGGATAATATGCGTTTATTTAAGGCATGGAGCTGGTTATATTGCTGATAACCTTTTCCTAGTTGATTGTAATCTATTGCCCACTGGTTTACCTGGTGCTGAATGATTGGGGGTGTCAGCTTATCCAACTTGTAGTCTCCAAAGGCTGGTAGGAGATACTTTTTTATGTTGTTTTTTGCCCCTATAAGGGTGCTATGTTTGACTGTATGGCAATAATTTTCTAGCCAGAGTTTCGTCAATTCCTGATAGGTGGTAACATTAACGGTTTTTGTGACTGTTGAGCCGTTTTTTTCAAACTCTACCTTGGCTTGGATAGCCTTGCTTTTGAGTCTGTTCTTGGTTCTGTCTGAAATAGTTGTCTTGACTTTCTTACCTGTTACGGTATCGATACCAAGATAAACGCTGGAACGGTAAACTACTGATCCATCTTTCTTTTTGTATTCTGTAATTTTCATGGTTTTACTCCTTTTCCATCAGCAGGCAAGCAATTAGAAAAGGTTTTGAGTTTATACCATGCGAGGAGCTACGAACCTCCCCTTATTTTCGATTTTAAGCAGTCAGACGGTAAATTGTACCAGAATATGAAACAAGGCGGATATGTGGCTTATATGGGGTTTGGGAAAAGTCCATATATTACAAGTAGTTTTATCTTAATGTGTCAGTGATATTATACCAATTATTCGGAAATCCAAGTGTGTCCAATACAATGCCGGCTTCAATGGAGTGCGCTTTTTTATTTAGAGCTTTGGTTCTTTTAATAATAGTGTTATGTAATTGAGCGTATTGTGTGGAAGCAAGTAGGCATTGTAAGGCAAGAAAAACATAATATACAGATTGTCTTGATGTATTGGCATTGTTATTGTAATAGTGGAAATAAGCTAATTGTGGAAGATTCTCACGACATTTATAATTGAAAAGCTTATTATTATGAGCAGTGATATTTCTAATTTCTAGTATATTTTTAATAATACTTTCTAAAGCCTTTCCACTTAAAAGGTCTTTACTAGGTCTATTTTGGATGTATTCAATATTTTCTTGTAAGAATGGTGATAAATCTCTAGCTATCTGATTTTTTATATCAGTGTTTAGATTTCTATAAAAGTTAAATGCTTGCCCTAATGTAAGTTCATTGATGATAACCCAGAAAGGAACAACGCCATGTTGTTTATAGTGGTGCTTTATAGAATTGTTTTGCTTATCCCTATTATAATCATTGAGTATTCTAGCTAATATACTGATTAAATTAGTAATTTGTGCTAGCCTTTTTGTATCTTTTTGTGTTTCAAAATTATTAATATCTAGATAAGCGTATGGTGTTGGATATGCTTCTGAAAAACGATATGCCAGTACGGATTTAAAGTGTTTTTCTGCATCTATAATTGCTTTTAAAAAAGCTGATTTAATTTCTTTATCGTAAAAGTGTGTTGCAGCTATTTCTCTAAAGTCTGCACCAGTTATAAATTTATCTTTTGATGTTTGAAAAAACTTACTATATCCGTTGACGACGTTGTAATAGTTGTTAGTTAGAAGGTATCTTTTACATTCTTCTATGTTATCTATTTCTAAACCTCTAGACTGGAGAAGTTTTATTTGTTCATCTAATGTTTGAAATGGTTTCATATATGTTCCTTATATACAAAAACACCACCTAGTAGAACTAGGCGGTGTTTCGCGTACTCTGTTCCCTTGGGAGCAGAAACTCTTCTCATTGCCTAATAATACTGTAATTTTGAGTTTTTGTCAATCTTTTTGGTTTGTTTTTTAAAAATTTTTGAGTATCGAAAAATCTCAACGCTGGGAAAGTTCGCTTTTTTCGTCCTAAAAATGTCCCTTCCGTGTTGTTTCGTAGTCCATGATTCTCCGTTATATTTGTCAATTTTGCCGTTTTTTGCACTTTAGTCTGTAAAATCGGCTTTCTATTCTTCAATTTCCCCTGTTTTTGCACAATAGATCTTAGAAATAAGGGTGCTATTTATCAGATAAGGATTTTAATAAGTTTAATACTATTTGCTTATCTTTTGGGGATAGGGATATGAAATCTACCAGTAATTGAGTTTCTTGAGGGTTCAATGTTCCAAGAGTAAATAGAAAATCATTTAGCTTCTGATCTGCTTCATTAATGATTCTATCATCTGATAAATATTTTTTTATTTCACGATTACTTAACTCATTAAAATTTGGAATGAGGCTTTTTAAAATTTCTTCACGATACTTACTTAAAAAATCTTCATCTTTTAAAGTCAATAAATTCTCTTTACCATCAGCTATTTTTAGTTCATAGTATGCTCTAAATGCTTTAAAAAATGCTTCATCAGAGCCATCTTTTTGACTTAAATTTTTTACAGATTCAATGAAATTGTTTTCATAACCAAGTAAGCGAGCAACGCTTACCCCAAAGTGGTTAGCGAGTAGCTGGGCTTTATCTGGTTTGATAGTATGTTTATTATTTTCCCAATTAGATATCACCATTTTGGATATTGGTTTTTCGTTTTCTTTTAGTTCTTTATTTATTATTTGAGCTAATTCATCTTGAGTTATTCCCTCTTTGGTTCTTAGAATCTTTAGTCTATTTTTTATTGTTGACATTTTATCACCTCAGTTAAATTATAACCGCTAAAAAAACTTTTGTAAAGTTTTTATTTATTTCCTCTTGACAAGTAAAGAAAAACATTATATACTTGGTCTAAGTAAAGATAAACTTTACAAATAAGAAAGGAGGGAACTGTATTGCTTATCACCTCAACACAAGCAAAAGCAATTCGCCGAAAGCAAGCGGACAAGAATTTGACTGCTAAAAGAGCCAGCGAGGAAATTGGAGTGAATCCAATTACTTACAGGAAAATCCGAGACGGAGGCGAAGTAAAGCCTAGCATTTACCAAAAAGCCATGCAGTGGCTTGCTGAAGATTATTAGAAAGGAGCGAACCAATCGTAATACTACTCTACATTTATAGATTTCTCATGTGGTGCTTTACCACTGGAGATTGATAAACGGATCTAGCTAAATATTTGCTTGCTACCTATAGCAGTATCAAGGGTTTGTAGGGGTTCATATTCTCCGATTTTCCCCTACTTTAATGCTTTACCTTGGTACTGTTTTAGGTGGCAAGCACTGACAAAAGAAGAAAGGAGCGAACCAATGGAATTGGTTTACATGGACGGCAAGAAAGAGCCGTATACTACGAGCGAGATTATCGCTGAATGTGCTGAAGTACAGCACCATACTATTACACGCTTAGTCAGAGACAATAAAGCTGATTTTGAAGCGTTGGGAATACTTGGATTTAAAATCCATAAATTAGATAAGAGAGGGCAACCGAAAAAAATCTATCTTCTGAATGAGCAACAAGCTACCTTGCTGATCACTTATCTAAAGAATACCGAACCAGTACGGCAATTCAAAATGAACCTAGTCAAAGCATTCTTTGAAATGCGTGAGGAACTTTCTAAACGCTATCTTCAAAGAGAACTGGAAAAGCCAAAGCGCAAGACCTTAACCGAAGCTATCAAATCATGGGAGAAAGCGCCTCAGCATGCCTATAGCACTCTTACAAACCTACTGCTAAAGGGAGCGACTGGGAAAAACAAAGCCCAACTCATGCAAGAGCGAGAAAGTGAAAACGGTATTGACAGTTTAACAAGTGATGAACTGACAAACTATCAACGATTGGAAGATATGGCAATAGCGATGATCAACTTGAATATGAGATATTCAGAAATTAAAGAACTAATTTTTAAAGCATAGGAGTATAGAAAATGGAAAATGATTTTAAGACAGTTACAAATGCCAAGGGTTTAGAAATTCCTAAGTATTTCAAGGATTTTAAAAAGCTAGTTGAGAAAGACAGACAACTAGCCGAATATCTTTGTATGAACTACGAGGATTTGGACAGTGAAGACCTGGGCGCATTTCTTGAAACGATGGAGCAGGGATTTAGCTGGATTCTGGATCTTATCGAAAGTAAAGACTTGCTTTATAGCCCCCAGACAGGGAAGAAAGCATGAAGAAAGGTAACAAAAAAAGTCACTTGCGGAGAGTTTGGCGACCGAAGCAAGCGACAAGATTAAAGGTATAGATATTTTTTCTATACCTTGATTATAGCATAATACAGCGGTTTCCGCTAGTACATTGAAAATAAAATAAGGTACGCTGGGAAGATTTTAAATTTTTTTCGGTTTAGGGGTTGACTTAAAGGGTACACCGTTATATAATAAAAGTGTACCCCGAAAGAAAGAGAGGTCAAAAATGGGGAAAACATTAGGACGACCTAAAAGTGATAACCCAAAAAACAAGCAACTAAAAATTAAAATGACTGAACAGAATTTTAATGATTTAGAAGAACTTGCCAAAAAGAAAAGCATGACTAAAACAGATATAGTCATGCGAGGGATTGAGCTTGTAAAGTCTGAACCATAACGAAACCGCCTACCGTGTCACTTGTTTGGCGACAGAACACGATAGACGGCGATGCACCACAAATGAGGTACGTAAATATCTTATCATGCGTACTCTTATTTGTCAAACACAGAAATAGAGTGCGCTTTTTGCGTACCCAAAAAATGAGGTATACAATGGGAAAACAACATCAAGCAGTAAAATTCAAGGATATTGCTGAAAAATTGTCCGAATTAGAGGGCAAGAATTTAGAAGAAATCGCTGGAGTATTAGGCTATCGCAACTTGGAGAGTTGCAGGGTCAACCTTTACAATCTGAGACAAAACAAGCGTCTAGGATTTGAAGTAGAAAAAGGGGTGTACTCCAAGTTCGCACTCTTGGACGATTCGGTAAAAGAGGAACTGGAAGACAAGGAATTGTCAGACCGTGGGCGCTATTTGAAGAGCGTAGATCGCTATAAGGCAATGCTAAACGCCTTTTCTATCGCCTTTGATAGCACAGTCAAGGCGGAAACCAGACAAAAAGCAGAACATGACGGCTTGAAAGCCTTGGACAGAATCCCAGATAAGCACTACGCCCTACTTTATGACATGATGGAGGGCTAGGATGGAAGCAAAAACTCACTTCGCTAGATTCATGCGTCGAGGGATGGAACTAGCAAGGCAATTACATAGCAAGGAAATCCAACGTGATGAATTTGATAGAGCCTGGAAAAGATTAGGCGATCAAATCGAAAACGAAACGAAGAAAAACTAAGAAAACCGAAGTGCAGGCAAGCAATTAGAAAAGGTTTTGAAAAACGAGTGCTGACACGGCGATTCTAAGCACTTGTTTAGCGGAAATGTGGGTATTTACCCACGAAACATCACTACATGCGTCCGCCAACTAGGGGCAAAAGCCCAGCGTTTGGAGTGGTGCTAATCGTGTATAGGAAACAGGAAAACCAAAAGAAAAAGGTAAAGATATGAATGATTATTTTAAAGAATTTGAAAAAGAGTTGGTACTTGTAGAGGAAAAGCTAGATATTTTATCAGATTGGCATAATTCTAAGAATCATATTGGCGCAATGGAAATTGTTGAAAATTGTAATTCAGTAATTACTAATCTATGGCTAAGTTTTTATAAATCATCTGAAGCGTACAAGATGCAGGAAGCGAGTCATGAAGAATTTTATAATAAGAATGTTGAGAACTTACTGGGAGAATTAAAAAAATATGATGATGAGTGTGCAGAAATGTACAATAAAAAACCTGACTGGTTACTATTCAATTACTTAAATCAAGTAATAAACGAAAACAAGTTAAGTAATGGTATTACTCATGAGACTGCTTCAACTTGGACGTATTTACGAAGTTTAGTAGTTTCTGATTTACAAAAAAGAGGGCTTTTAAAATGACTCTAGACCTATACAACATGACACAAGCAGAATTTGATAACTTCATGGCTGTTTTAAAAGTAAACAATCCGAATTTATTTCAGTTTATCGCTGATTTTATCAATAAAAAAGTAACCGTTCAAGAAGTTGAAGCTTTCCAAAAGATGGAGCCTGAAGTGCAACAGTTATATATCAAGAATTACAAAGCGAGGGCATAGCATGAATGAACTAGATTTAAGCAATACACAGGCGCTTATTTTTACCGTGATTTTGATTAGCCTTCTCATATATCTAAACCACCGAGACCGCAAAAAAAGCGCTCAACTGGAGCGAGAAAATAGGAAACTAGTAGAAAGTCCTAGCGAGAGTTTAAGCCCAGATTATGGGCGGTATATTCAGCTTGCAGGTATTAAGCCGTGGAGGTGATGATATGTTTGAAAGGATGATTGAAGAACTTCAAATAAAAATATTAGAAGCCTTAGAACGTTACCTAAAAAGTCATGAGAAAATACCTCCCCGAATCATTGGGTTGATTTCCGCAAAACGAGTACAGGAAGAGTTAGATATAAAATACCTGACCTTACAAAAATGGGAAAGAATGGGCTTGAAGCGTTATCAGCCTCCAGGAGACGATAGCAGAAAAGTTTATTATAAAGTGGACGATATCCGTAAGTTTATGGGGGTGGGAGAATGAGAGTGATAGAGTTAACCTTGTCTAATGACAAATTGGCCTTATTTGGCTTTCTCAAGTCTACCCCTACCCAAGCTTGGAAGAATGGGGAACACTTCAAATTCATCTACTTTGAACCGATAGGCGAGGCGCTGACGGATTTTCGCTATAAAGGTTTGTATGTGGCTGTCAAAGACAAAAAAGAGGAAGTGGAGGGTTGGAAATTAATTAGAGACTTGAAGATAGCTATGGCCAGTTCTGACTTGCTGACGATCCTGAAAGAATTAGAGGTAAACAAGTTGACCGAGCAACGGCAGGGGCTTGGAGTGGAGTTAAAAGGCTGGGTTTTTGACTTGATTTGTAATGGCATTTATACCAGGTATGAGACTTCACTTTTTGTCCGCTTGCTATTTGTCAATGGCTACAGTTTTAGTCAGTTGGTAGACCTATTTTCAGCAATCGTAAAACACAGAGACTTAGCCAGCTATTTCCTAGAAGTAGCGACAAAATTCTATAAGGAGGTGGCTTTTGAATAGTGAAGAAATTGTAAATGAAATAATCAAAGAGAATCAGCAACAAATACCGCCTACCGTGGTGGACTTAACCCAAGCAAGGGAGACCAACGAGGAAAACAATAGCCTGAATCTTACGCCTAAAACCAAAGGAAAAGGCTTCGCCATAACCTTGGACAATCTCAAGAAGATTTTGAGCGGGGACAGTAAGATAAAAGGGGCGATACAGTACAACACTTTTACATATGAAATTGACGTTACCAAGTCCATTAAGTTAAATGGTAGAACCTTGAGCGGTACAATCGATGACCTGATTATCAGAGAGATTAGGGCTTATATTGCTACTAAGTACAAGATGGATTATAAAAAAGGAGATATCGCTGATATCTTAGAAGTGGTGGCTGGAGAACATAGCTACAATCCCTTAAAAGACTATCTGGAATCTTGCGAAAGCGAGTATAAAGAGTTAGTAAATCAGCGTGATCCCTTTGATATTTTAAGGCATTATCTCAATATCAAGGATGATGAATATAACCGTATTATCATGGACTTGTTTTTCCGTGGAGCAGTTGCCAAGGTGTTTGACCCTACTGTTAAGTTTGACTTTGTGCTGGACTTGACTGGAAGGCAGGGAGTAGGAAAGACCCAATTTTTTGAGGGGCTGTTTACTCACAAGTATTTTACAACTGTTGAGACCTTCACAGACAAAGACGACAAGGCCAGAATGGTGAGAAACTGGTGTGTCTTTGATGATGAGATGGTGGCCAGTAAAAAGGCTAGTTTTTCAGAATTGAAGAAATTCATCACAGAAACCAAGCTGGAGTTTAGACCGCCTTACGCTTCCAGTGATAGGCGACTCCCTAAGAGTTTTATCATTGTCAGAGCAACCAATGACCATGATTATTTAAACGATCTGACAGGAGAAAGGCGCTTTCTGGTTGCTGAGGTACACAAAGACACCGCTTATAGGGGCAGGAAGTGGACAGAGAAAGACCGTAGACACTTTTGGGGTGCTATGGTGATGGCTTGGAGAGCTAACCAAGTCTTGAACCTGACAGACGAGCAGGAAAAGCTAGTAAATGAGGTTAGAAGCCGTTACAAGTTTGTTGATGAAACCCTTGAGGATTTGGAGCGCTATTTAGGCACTCCTTACCCAAAAAGAATGTATCAGTTCCCGATTACCGACAGGACGCGATGCTATTATATCTATGATATGATGAACGAGGGATACTATAGAAATAACAGGGGCGGAACGGTTGAACTGGACACAGACACCTATGGCGAGCTGGTAGATAGGGATAAGATGACCATTAACCTATTTTTTCAAGAGGTGTATTTGACTGACAAAGTACCGCCAAAGGATAAGGCTAAGGTTAAAAAGTATATGCAAAACCGAGACGGCTGGGAACATAGGCGATCAACAAGATTTGGTAAAAGTATTAAACCAGCTTACGTTAAAAAAATGTAGTCAGTGTAGTTTATTTTTAAAAAGTGACTACATTTTAAATAGGAAGAAAACCCTTGATACATAAGGGGTTAGAAAAAAGTGTTGTTTTTACTATTTTACTGACTACACCCCTAAACCCTTGATATTATTGACTTTTATATAAAAATATAGTTATTTTCTATTTATTAAAGAGTATATGAAGATAAGAGATAAAAGGCGTTTATTGTTTATTTTTTTGGGAGCAAGGTGACTACATGACTACGCATGGCGAAAAGCCTTGGGACTGTAAGGTGGATAGCGTAGTCACTAGATATCCCAAAATGACTACACTTTTTTATGAACTCTAAGAATTTTTTTAAGAGAGGTTTAGAAATGAAAGTAGTTGAACCTATTAGAGATACTGATGACATTGAAAGAATTAAGGACTTTTTGAGAAGGAAGAATGAACGAGATTACGTATTATTCCTATTTGGAATTTATACAGGTTTACGAGTTAGTGATATTATTCCAATTAAAGTCAAACAAATCATAGAAGATAAAATTGAAATAAGGGAGAAAAAGACAGGCAAAATAAGACGTTTTCCAATTAATCAACAGTTAAGAAATGCCTTAAATCAATACATTGAGAATAAACAACTTAAAGAATATGATTTTTTATTTCCGAGCAGAAAAAGAGAGAATGGCAAGGGGGTAAAAATTTGTCATATTTCAAGAACTCAAGTGTATAAAATTTTAAAAGAAGCTGGAAATAAATGTGGGATTGAAAATATAGGAACCCACTCAATGAGAAAGACATTTGGCTATCATCATTACAAAAAGAATGGTGATGTAGGTATTCTACAAAGAATATTTAACCATTCAACACCAGAGATTACACTTGGATATATTGGCTATACTCAAGACGAACTAGACCAGAGTATACTAACATTTGACTACTAAATAGACTTTCTATTTAACATAATGAGAAAATGTAAATTCAAAAATAAGAAATAGGCCTATCCCCTTGATATAAAAGAGATTATAGAAAGTGCTTGAAAGTCACAAAATAGAAGATATGTTAAATATATGGCGCCAAAAAAGAGAGGAAAAACAGATGAATCAAAGCAAAGATTACACTCCATTTCTACAGGATAACTTTATTATCTTTAACAAAAATGGTATAATAGAGATGAAGAAAATACCAGACTTTGGTAGCGTGGTATTTACTAGTCAAGATGGCAACATTGTCCAGATTGAAACAACAATTAAAGAAAGATAGCTGACTAGACAACTAGAGGCGTAACATTAAAGCTAAGTAGCTTTTTTGTTGCGTCTCTTTTTGTTTTGAGAAAGAGGAATTAATGAGGAATAAAGACCCAGTAGAGAGTTGAAACCAATAAGCACAATCACAAAGAATCAAAAGAAATGAGGAATAAAAGAACATGGAAACATTACAAACTATTGAAACTAAAATTGACAAACTGATTGAACAGAATAAGAAAGCTATTGAGACGACTGAGGAGGAACTGGTTAAAGCAAACCAAGCTGTTTCAGACGCTCAAGCCAAACTTGTACAGGCTCAAAAAGAAATCAACTCAGAAAAATATGTTGAAGCAAAAGGTGACCTATGGACGGCAGAACGTACAAAAGAATTTCATGAGGGACGTTTGAAAGAATTAACTAGAGATCCATTAGTTACCTATGAAGAATATCATGCGTTGATTGCAGATATCTTTAGATTAGCCGATGAAGAGCAGGATACTTTCTTCACTCCAGCAGTTGCCAAACTAATGGAAATTATAACACTTGGAGATAATGCTATTAAGGCAAGGGAACGTGTAAACGAGGTTCTTAAAAAACTTGAAAAGGATATCTCTAAAAATAATGAAGATTATAAAAAAGCTAAGAACGGCTGGATTTTAAGTGATTTCTTTTCAGGTTTATCTTATACACCAAGAAACGCCCTATACGGATATCAGTATAGTTTGAAAGAAATGGCTGAGAATTTCAAAAAGGGGCAAAGTTAAAAAAGCCCCCTCCCCCCTTCAGCTATCCCCCTACTAAAAAATAGAAAGATGAGGTATATAGAATGACCCTACCTACTGGTAAGTTTGATTTAAACGAATACGGGAAGTATTTAGCGGAAAAGTCTGCTGAGATTTATGAAGAGAAAACTAGACAAGCAGTTGACGCGATGGAGCGACATAGACAAGAATGTTTAGCAAGAGACGCCAAGTGGCAAGCTATCATAGATCGTTCTGGTGAACTATTAAAAGAAAAGAAGGAAAGAAAGCACCAGCAAGAGATTGAACGCTTGACGGAAGAAAAACGCAAAGAGGTTGATAGAGAAGTTAGTCAGCGCCTATCAATGCCTGATGAACACCAGAAAAAACTCAACAAAGCGATGAGCGAAATGCTGAAAGGTTTATCTTAAAGATTCTATAAAAGTAATTAGAAAATATTTTTTGTGAAAGAGGCTGGAGCAACCAGGGAGAAGATGGGGGGATATCCCCCTCCCCCTCGGAGCTTCAGGACTTCACGCCATCACTGTACATATTTTCTCGCGAGCGAGAAAGACAAAAAGGAGTAAATAGGATTGAATGAAACCACTTTAACTAGAAAATGCTCCAAGTGTCATGAGACTAAAGAATTATCTAGCGAAAACTTTTATAGGAAGCATTCGGACAAGAAAGGTTTCTCAAAAGTTTGTAAGCTATGTAATAAAAAGAAAGACGCAGAGCGTTACCAAAAGAAAAAAGACAAGATATTGACCCAAAAGAAACGATACTATAGACGGCAGAAAGAGCGTCAAAATGCAAAAGGCAGTTTACTCAAAGGAGGTGAAAAGTAATGGAAGATATATTTCCTAGTCTACTCCAGAAAATTAAGGCCGAATTTGAAAAAGCTAGGCTTGATAGTGAGATTCTGGAAGAGTTACTAGAAAAGTTAGAAGAGAATAAAGCTAATTATCTGGACGCCAATCAATATGCTATAGAAATTGGTGAAATACTCTCAAAGGTTTTAGGAACTTACTTAAGTAATGAAAGCCTACCAGATGGCAAGATGTACTATAATATCGCTAAACGATTGCTGGAAGATGTTTTAGGTCGAAACTATGACCTTGTAAGTGATTATACTGAAAAAGTTCAAGAAGATTTAAACCTTAGGGCTAACCTTCGCATTCCTGCTCAAGTTCCTGAGTTGAATCAAGATAGGATTGATGGCTTAGTCAATCGTTTAGCTAGTGAAGATGATTTTGGGGCTGTAAAATGGTTGGTGGGTGAAACGATCGTTAATTTTACCCAAAGTATTGTAGATGATACGATTCAAAAAAACGTGGTATTTCAGTATAAAGCAGGACTTAGCCCTAAAATCACTAGACGAACGGCTGGAAAGTGTTGTAAATGGTGCCAAGAACTGGAAGGCAGTTATAAATATCCTTCAGTTCCCCATGATATTTATAGACGTCATAGTAATTGTAGGTGTACCGTTGAATATTATCCGCAAGATGGTAGACGGCAGAATGTACATACCAGAAAATGGAGTAATATCAATCAAGAAGATGTGGAGCGTCGAAAACAGATAGGTATAGAGTCTGCTGAAGAACGTAAAAGAAAACGAGATGAAAGAATTGCTAAGTTTGGGAATCCTAGAAGAAGATTAAGCTAGGCATAAGTTACAGGAGTAGAAAGGTTGTCGTTAAAAATGGAGCTGGATAAGTTTAAAACGATGATGAACGTCAGAAAGCGGATGACTTACTTTCTGAGATTCCAGAGGATGGCAGGAAGTGAAAACCAAGTTACAATAGATGAAGAGGCTTGGAAACTTGTCCTACCTGATCAGTGGAATTTGACTAGTAAGCATGAAAAGGCAATCAGAGAGAGTCTAGAAACATTTGTCCATGATATCAATAAGATAGAGAACAAGCGAGCCAGAAAATACTTTATTATCCATTATTGTTACATGAGGAAGAAAACGGTAAGTGAATGTTTAGAAATTGCTGGGACAAAATCCACTAATTATCATAGATACAAACAGATAGCTGTCTTAAACTTTGCTAGAATCCACCAGAACGGAGAACTAGAAGCATATAAGTAGCCATCAGCTGAATAACTGGAGTCTAGGACGCCCCGTTTTAGGGCTTCATCATATAGAACTCCATGAATCAACTAGAAACCCTTAGAAATGAATCTAGGGGATTTTAGATTTCTGAATATATAGGTTAGTGATATATGGTATAATGGTGATAGGTAATAAAAAAAGCACGTTTGACCGTGCTAGTTTCTTGCCTGCTGAACTCATCATATAGTTAGTGTAGTGGCTCCTTTGTGGGGCTTTTTTTGTGAACATTTTTAGGAACTTTTAAAGAATTTAAAGAAAATATAAGGAAATATGATTTTAAAGAAAATCAGGAATATCAAGGCCTTTACTTACTAATGAAATATAAAAATCAAGCGGTAGCGGAATAACTCAAAATGTGATAAGATAGGGGTATGAATCTGAAAGTGAAACAAAAAATACCATTAAAAATCAAGCGCATGGGAATTAATGGTGAGGGAATCGGCTTTTATCAAAAAACATTAGTCTTTGTGCCTGGTGCTCTCAAAGGAGAAGATATCTATTGTCAGATTACTTCTATTAAACGCAACTTTGTTGAAGCAAAGCTACTAAAGGTCAACAAGAAGTCTAAATTCCGAGTTGTGCCAGCTTGTACTATTTATAATGAATGCGGAGGTTGCCAAATCATGCACCTGCATTATGATAAACAACTGGAGTTCAAGACGGACTTACTTCATCAAGCGCTAAAAAAATTTGCCCCTGCAGGATATGAAAATTATGAAATCCGCCCGACGATTGGAATGCAGGAACCCAAGTACTATCGTGCCAAGTTACAATTTCAGACTCGAAAATTTAAAAATCAGGTCAAGGCGGGCTTATATGCACAAAACTCTCATTACTTAGTAGAGTTGAAAGACTGCCTGGTACAAGACAAGGAAACTCAAGTGATTGCTAATCGTCTAGCAGAATTACTTACTTATCACCAGATTCCAATCACAGATGAGAGAAAAGCTCTAGGTGTCAGAACTATAATGGTCCGACGAGCTAGAAAGACTGGACAGGTTCAGATTATTATTGTTACAAATCGTCAGCTTAATTTAACCCAACTAGTGAAAGACTTAGTTAAAGATTTCCCAGAAGTTGTGACAGTAGCTGTGAATACAAATACAGCTAAAACCAGTGAGATTTATGGTGAAAAGACAGAGATTATCTGGGGAGAAGAGAGTATTCAAGAAGGTGTACTAGATTATGAATTTTCACTATCTCCTCGAGCTTTCTATCAACTAAATCCTGAACAAACAGAAGTCCTCTATAGTGAGGCAGTAAAAGCGCTGGATGTTAATAAAGAAGACCATTTGATAGATGCTTACTGTGGAGTTGGAACGATTGGATTTGCCTTTGCAAAGAAAGTTAAAACACTCAGAGGCATGGATATTATTCCAGAAGCCATTGAAGATGCCAAGCGAAATGCTAAAAGAATGGGATTTGACAATACTCATTATGAAGCTGGAACGGCAGAAGAGATTATTCCTCGCTGGTATAAGGAAGGCTACCGAGCAGATGCTCTGATTGTGGATCCACCACGCACAGGTCTGGATGATAAGTTATTAGATACTATTCTTACCTATGTACCAGAAAAAATGGTCTATATTTCTTGCAATGTTTCGACCTTGGCTCGTGATTTAGTACGTTTAGTAGAAGTCTATGATCTCCATTATATTCAGTCGGTCGATATGTTTCCACACACCGCTCGAACTGAAGCAGTGGTAAAATTAATTAAAAAAGTTTCAAAAAAGTAGTTGACAAAGTTTAAAAAGTGGGTATAATAGTAAGAGTTG